>CALZQA010000005.1 GCA_945828315.1 uncultured bacterium
TTCGAAGAATACATTTTATCGGTTCCTGAATGGTGTCAAGACCAACTGGCTGCGTAAGTTGAAAAAAGACGGAACTTGGATCAAAAGTATTTGATCATGCATCCATGCGTTACACAAAAGGATATCGTCTGCTGACACTGGGGTGGACGGATGGAAACACCTTCCTTCCGGTCAACAGTTGCCTGCTGGCATCCTCAAAAGCCAGTAACATCATTGGTCCTCAGCAGCATTTTGATGGAAGGTCACTGGCTGCCAAGAGAAGAAATCTTGCCCAGATGAAAGGCACTTCTGCCATGCTGGAACTCTTGAAAACAGCATTGAACGCCGGACACACAGCCGATTATGTGCTGTAATATCTGCTTTCCGTAAATGTTATGGTCGGTAAGGATCAGAAAATACCGGCTAAGATCGTCTGCGTTCGTAATAATCGGAACAAGAAGGACTGGATCGCATTTATCTGCACTAATCCGGATCTTTCCGAAGAAGAGATCATTCGGATTTATGGAAAACGTTGGCAGATCGAGGTGTTTTTCAAGACCTGCAAGTCGTATCTGAACCTGATCGGTGAGTGCCATAGTCTGTCTTATGATGCGCTGACAGCACATGTGGCAATCGTCTTTGCCAGATACATGCTGCTTGCGCTGGAGCAGCGAAAGGACGAAGACAACCGCACACTTGGTGAGATCTTTTTCTATTTGACAGATGAGCTGGCAGATATCACCTTCGGAGAATCGTTTCAGATCATCCTGAGAGCGATGTTTGAGGGAATCTATGCTGTATTTCAGGTGACAGAGGAACAGATAGATACTTTTATTAATATCTTTGTAGACCAACTGCCTGATTTCCTGCAAAAGTCGCTAGCCAGATCCGCTGCATGGGTTTAATTTGTTATCTGATTGCCTGTATTGTTGAATTTTCAAGGAACAAGACCCATTTGGGATATGGGAAGTTTTAGTAAATTTACTGAATACATCGGAAGTCAGTTCGGAAATCCACGAGGATTGATCGGAAAAATATGCTGCATTGGAATGAATATCATCAACAAACCAATGTATAAGAATACTGTGGCACAGACGAATTTTGACAAGGGCGACAAGATTCTGGATATCGGTTATGGCAACGGATTTCTGCTGCATGAGATATATAAAAAGAATCCGGTTGATCTGTATGGGATAGATATCTCCGAGGATATGAGAAATGCTGCTGCAAAACGAAATAGCAGAGCAAAAAAGAACGGACAATTGTTCCTTGAAATCGGTGATTGTTGCGATCTTCCATACGAGGACGATACATTTTCTGCTGTTTCATCAATCAATACCATCTATTTCTGGAGCGATACCGTAAAAGGGTTATCGGAAATCCGAAGAGTACTGAAAAAGGGGAAATCGTTCTATAACCTGATCTACACAAAGGAATGGTTTGGTGATTCCTCATTTACAGAAAAAGGCTTCCGGAAGTTCGAACCTGACGAGCTTGTGGATCTTGGTAAGAAAGCAGGTTTTGAAAAAGCTGAAGTGAGAGATGTTGTAAAAGGCAAGAGTCTCATGGTGATCTTCACAAAATAACGTGAAGCCGGAATATCGCGGAAAATCTATTAGCCAAAAATGAAAAAAGAAAGAAAATGGCTAATAGAGAAAAGGAGAAAGTTGCGCAATGCAGCTTTTTCTTTTTTGCCTTGACAAAATCGACACGTGTGTCTATAATTGAAATCGACACGAGTGTCGAAAGCGAGGAATACAGTATGATCAGTAAAAAAGAGCGCACGAGAGAAATGATATTACAGGCTTCCTATCGTCTGTTTGCAAGAGATGGCTTCAACAAGGTTACGATGAAAGATGTCTGTGATGCAACGGGCATGAGCCGTGGTGGATTATACAGCCATTTTGCAGGGACAAAGGAGCTGTTTGAGGCGATTTTGATCGAAATCAGTAAAAAAGACGAAATGGATTTCTATAAAGAAATGGACGAAGGCTTGTCAGCAGTTGATATTTTAGATCGCGCACTTGTGCTGATGCGGGATGAAATGGAGCACTCTGAAGATTCTCTTTCTCTGGCTATGTACGAATATGCAGGAACTGTATCCAACGATATGATGAATCGTTTCAATCGGATCGGAGAACAGAAATGGACCGCGCTGATCGAATATGGAATGGCAAGAGGAGAGTTTCAGCGTGTCGATGTAGCAGAAATCGTGAATGTGATCTTGTATGTTTATCAGGGAGTGCGAATGTGGAGTCGTATTGTCAGTATGACGCCGGAGACATTTGATTCCATTACGAATCATATTCGTAAACAATTAGTGGTAAAGGAGCCGTGAGGGATATGAGATTTGAAACAGAGCGCTTGATTCTTCGTCCTTGGACAGAGGAGGACGCAGAAAGCTTATTTAAATATGCGAAAGATCCGGCTGTCGGACCGATCGCAGGCTGGCCGATACATACGAGTGCTGAGAACAGCAGAGAGATCATACAGGGAGTTTTATCGGCGGATGAGACCTATGCGGTGTGTCTGAAAGAAGACAATCGCGCGATCGGAAGTATTGGGCTCATTCCACCGGCACAGTGAAAAATGTGGATTTACCTATCATCATACGGAAGAAAATAAGCCTTGCGTATTAATGGGAGATGTCAGGACAGAGCATTTTACAAGGATCACGAAGGAGCAGTGGCTTGCCGGACGAAAGACAAGTGAGGTAGTCTTATACATTCACGGCAAAGGCGGCAGTGCAGATGAAGCAGAGCATTACAGACCGTTCTTTCCGGGAGCGGATGTATATGGATTCGATTACAAGGCAGAAAATCCTTGGGATGCGAGGGAAGAGTTTACGGATATGGTCACTGGATTATCAGAAAAGTATCAAAGGATCATTCTGATAGCCGGAAGCATCGGTGCGTATTTTTCGATGAATGCCGGTATCGGTAAGTTCATAGATCAAGCATATTTCATCTCTCCGATCGTTGATATGGAGAAGTTGATACTGGATATGATCAATTGGGCCGGGACGAGTGAAAGTGAGCTGGAAAAGAGAAAGATCATACCGGTCGATTTTGGTGACGACCTGTCATGGGATTATTTGCAGTATGTTAGGAAGCATGCAATTATTCAGGACAGATCGGAACGGCACCGCGTAGATCGTGAGAACATGATTCAGGAGTGCGGAAATCCCATCGTCGAAGACGATTTTCATGGATTTTCGCATCGTAACTGTGAAGGTACTGAACAGTTACGTAATCATAAGATCAGCTGGGATGTTCCGACAGAAATTTTGTATGGAAGCGCTGATCATCTACAGTCGGTGGATACGATACAGCAATTTGCTGCGAAAGAAGCTGTGAATGTAACGATTATGGAAGGTGGAGAACATTGGTTTCATACCGATGAGCAGATGAGTTTCTTAGATCAATGGCTGCGAAACTCTATAACAAAAGAGATGTAAAAACATGGCAGAATTAACCTGTACTAGATATGCAATGTCTGGTGGAAAATCTGATGATTCTCAAAGTGAAGGAAAAATTTTGACATTTCGATGGAATCGTGATAATATGATTGTAGAAAAAGAGTGCTACCGATAGACGGTTAGTCCGATATAAAGTTAGACAAAAATTGCCGCTTAGTTTACCAGACTGGGGCGGCTATTTTTGTGGTTTTTGATTATCCTTACCGAATGTGTATCCGATACTAAAGCAGGTTAAGCCGAAGCCCACTACTGCGATAAAATCTACAATACTCATTGGCTTAGCCCTCCTTTCCAATGGATTCCCGTTCGGGTTTCTATGTAATCAGAGGGTCACAGTCCCTCTGTCGAAGGACTAACCGCCTACCGTTGTATGGTAGCACCCATGCCCTGATTATATCAGTTGGAAAGTATGGCTGCAACAGAAAATTAAAGTAAGTGCGACTATCTTATGCCAGCTAAAATGGTGGATGCGAACAAAGGTTTCAGAATAGGACACATGGGAGAAAGCATGAAACAGGAAACGAACAGAAAGACTGCAAAAAACATCGTGATATTGATAGTGGTGAATCTTGTTTTTATAACGCTTACTGTCGGTTTTACAGTATTGCATGATATGTATGATAAGGGATGGATGCTGTCCGCGTACGTAACCTTTCTTACCATCTCCTATCATTTTTCCATGAGACTGATCGTAGGCGAAGTGGTTACGGTCATATATCGCAAGCGTGAATTCAATCTGGATTCCGTAGGCTTCCGCATATATGGTTTTGAAAAGGACCTCTATCGGAGACTGAACGTGAAGAAATGGAAGCTGCATATGATCACAGCAAAACCGGAGCAGTTTGATCTTCGGGAAAACAGCATGGATGATCTGCTGCACAACATGGCGCAGGCGGAGCTGGTCCATCGGATCATTATGGTATTGTCGTTTGTTCCGCTTCTGCTGATCATCCCATATGGAGCTCCGGTGATATTTATTGTGACATCCATAGTTGCCGCTTTGATCGATCTGCAATTCGTGATCATTCAACGTTACAATCGCCCCAGAGTCATGAAACTTTTGAAAATGAAGCAAAATATATCTTGACAGCTAAAAAGAATTAGCTTATTATATGGCTAAAACATATTAGCCGTGGAGGGATGCTGATGGATACAAAGCAGAGAATTCTTTTGGAAGCACTTAGATTGTTTTCAAAAAGAGGATATGATGCAGTTGGTGTGGAGCAGATTGCCTCCGCGGTTGGAATCAAAGCCCCATCCTTATATAAGCATTATAAGAGCAAGCAGGATATTTTTGATGCAATATTTGAAGAAACAGCCAGAAGATATGACGCATTTACGGATACGATCTCTGTTCATGTGACGAATTCTGAGCAGGATGTAATCGAATTTGAAAAAATTACAGCAGATGATCTTGTTCAAAAGGTAAGATCCCTGATTGAGTATTCTTTGCATGATGAGTATGTCTGCATGTTCAGAAGGATGATGACAATTGAACAGTTTCGGTCTCGGGAGCTGTCAGAGCTTTATTCGAGGAGATATGTCAATCAGATCCATGATTATCACAGTAGGCTATTTACAAAAATGATCGCAGACGGTGTGCTGGAAGATGAAGATCCGGTCATACTTGCGATGATGTATGATGCACCGATTCTTGTTCTCCTGGGTGAATGCGACAGACATCCGGAAAAAGAAGAAGAGTATATGAAGACATTGGAGTCACATGTCAGATTATTCTATAAAACGTTTCATCGTGATCGATAAAACGAGCCAGACGCAAAGACGCAGTGCTGAATGAAACATTCAGTAACTGCGTTTTTTCTGTCAGATAATAAAGAAGTACGAAAAAATGAATGACTGTAACTGTTAAGAAAAATCGAAAGGCAAGGAGAAAACGTATATGGAAGAAAAAATAAATATTCAGGAATACATGACAGCCGGTGTGGAAAATCTCATCAAAAATGCGGTGAAAGTCACTTTGACAAATCCAGCGCAAAGCCTATTTATGGCAAGGTTTGCTATGGCAGACAAAGCAGCATCTAAAAAACGGTTAGCTGCTGAGAAGGAAGGGGAACATATCCCGGCTTTTCTGATTGCCAGTATTACAAGCAGCTGCAATCTGCATTGTGCCGGGTGCTACGCCAGAGCGGTTCATTCCTGTGCAGATACGGAACCGGTAGCACAGCTTTCCGCGGAGGAATGGGATCATATTTTTGAACAGGCCGAGAAGATGGGAATCAGCTTTATTCCTTTGGCCGGCGGTGAACCGATGCTCCGCTGGGATGTGATTGAAAAGGCAGGAAACAGACAGAATATCCTGTTTCTGATTTTTACAAACGGAACATTGATTGATGATACATATATCAAAATGCTGAAAAAATACAGGAATCTTCTTCCGATATTCAGTATGGAAGGAAAAGAAAAACACACAGATGACAGAAGGGGTGAAGGTGTGTATGAAAAGGTGCTCTCTGCGATGGGAAAAATGCAGAAAGAAAAACTGCTGTTTGGTTCTTCGGTAACGGTCACAAAAGAAAATCTGGAAGAGGTAACATCTGATACATTTATTAAAAAACTGGAAGAACGGGACTGTAAAGCTCTGTTCTTCGTGGAATTTGTGCCAATGTCCCCGGAAATGAAGGATCTGGCACTGGGAGAACCGGAACGAGCGTATATGAATCAGCGTCTTGCAGAAATCAGAGACAAGTATCAGGATATGATCTTTTTGTCTTTCCCGGGAGATGAAAAGGCATCCGGAGGCTGCATTGCAGCAGGCAGAGGCTTCTTTCATATCAATTCCCATGGCGGAGCAGAGTCATGTCCGTTTTCACCATATTCGGATGTGAATGTAAAAGATACGTCTTTGAAGGCAGCATTACATTCCCGATTGTTTACAGAATTACAGAACAGCGGCACCTTGACCGAGGATCATGTCGGTGGCTGTGTACTATTTGAGAATCGGGAAGAGGTGGAACGCTACCTAAATCATGATGATGAATCTTTTGATAATTAGGAAAAATGTATCTTGACAGCTAAAAAGAATTAGCTTATCTATGGCTAAAACATATTAGCCATAGAAGGATGCTTTTTTGACAGAAAGGAAAAAAATGAATGAAAAATTAATACGAAAATTGGGGTTACTGGGAATTGTAAGTTTACTGTCTTACACAGCGGCTGTTTTTTTTTTTCACCGTTTGTATATCCGGGATACAACTGGATCGCACAGGCTGTCAGCGATCTTTCGGCGGATTCAGCCCCATCCAGAGCGCTTTGGAATCAGTTGGGCGCACTGTATATGCCGTGTGGGATTGTCTGTGTGACCATGTGCTGCGTGACAATAAAAGAACATTATAATCGGATCTTGAGGATGGGTGTATACATGTTTGCAATCATGAATTGGGTTTCTGCAGACAAAATTTATTCCGGGTGGTTTTGTGATTCAGAGGGCAGATGAAAGCTGTAGTTTCAAGTATATTTCTGAAGGATTTGCAAATATGTTTGGATATACGCTGGAAGAATTTATGGAGGTTTCCGGCGGGACGATGAAAGGGATTGCAGATGTCGGAAACGAAACGGAAACAATCACGCAGATAGAGGATCACTTGAAGGATGGAGATGCATATTGTATCCAGTATCGTGTGAAGTGCAGAGATGGCAGTTGGAAATTTGTAGAAGATCGCGGTCAGAAAATTGCAAACAGTGATGGAGATGATGAATACTGGTGTGTAGTTCTTGATATCGACGAAGCAAAAAAAAATTGGAAGAAAAGGAACCTCATCTGATAGCAGAGAAAAGGCTAATGCAGGATGATATTATCCTGAGTATGGCAGATACGGTGGAAGACCGGGACAGCAATACAGGAGGACATATCAGAAGGACCAGCGAATGTGTGAGAATTTTTGCAGAGAGCCTTCAAAAGGATCCGGTATATTCAGAAAAAGGGGACTCTTTTTTTGAATGTGTAATTAATGCAGCGCATCTTCATGATTTTGGTAAAATCGCAGTTGATGATGCCATATTAAGAAAACCTGGAAAATTCACACCGGAGGAGTACGAAATCATGAAGACGCATCCTGAAAAAGGAGCGCAGATCGTAGCAAAAATTTTGCATAATTCTGGTGATACGAAATTCAAGGAGATCGCGGAAAATATCGCTCATTATCATCATGAAAAATGGGATGGCTCTGGATACCCGGCAGGCCTTTCAGGAGAGGAAATTCCTCTCGAGGCCAGAATCATGGCATTGGCAGATGTCTTTGATGCGCTGGTAAGCAAACGATGCTATAAGGAGAAGTATTCGTTTGATAAAGCCTTTTCCATTATTGAGGAGTCTTTAGGAAAGCATTTTGATGCGGAGCTCGGAAAGATATTTATACATCAAAGGGCAGCCCTGGAAACTTATTATGAGTAAAATAATAAAACGAATTCAACTATTTGTGGTAGCGTTTCTATTTCTTTTGACGCTATTGTGTAGTATCCGGTATATATTTACCCACAAAAAAGAAGGAAAAAAGGAGTTGAAATGTCAAAACAGGAGATGGTGGAGTTATATCTGGCAAGAAATAAGAAAGTCAGAAAAAGTATGAAGTCCTACGTTCCATTGCGAAGGTGGCAGAGTATTTTGGCTGCAGTGAGCGAAAGGTCAAAACGACGATGGCTCGCTGTCGCAAAAAGTTGCGTGAGAAATTGTACCAGAGTCATGAAAGGTAATGAAGAACAAAAACAGCTTGCATAACCGGTCTGTCCGTGTTACACTCAGACCAAAGCATAAGAATCTAATAAACATACTCCAGAGGTTCGTTTGGAATGATGATTTGTCCATTTCAAATGATAGCGCTCTGTCTCTTAAAACAGGATAACGTTTTTTGGTATCCTTATCATGTCATAGAATCTTGCTTTTATTTTCCAAACAATAAAAATGAATAGGCAGGATTCGGATGACAGAGGGCGAATTGTTTATTTTGATACCCTGAATTAGATGCAGCTGAGGCGGCAGAAGTTCTGGGAGAAACGTTCCCTGTATTATCTTGCGAAAATGTATGCGGATATCTTGCTTGTCGGAGAACATTTTGAACGGTTAAGAAGGTGTGTCGGGATCAGCATCCTGGATTTTAACCTGACGGAGGATGGGCGGTATCATTCGGTATACCGTATGCGGGACGAGATGGGGAAAGATTACTCAGATCTGCTGGAATTGCATATCATAGAGTTACGAAAAAAACTGACTGGAAACAGCAGAATGGATGACTGGATCCGGTTATTTAACGCGGAAACGGAGGAGGATTTGCATATGATCAAGACAAAGAACGCAGGGGTTCAGAGAGCAAAATACGTCATACAGGAGATGAGCCTGACGGAAGCAATGAGGGATGCGTTAGAGTCTTACCGCAAGAGAAAGCTGGACAGGAAGTCCGAGGATGCGTATGTGTATGATCAGGGAAAAGAAGCCGGAGAGCAGATTGGAATGGAGCGAGGAATAGAGCAAGGAATAGAACAAGGAAAACAGGATGTATTACTTGATCTCGTTCAGAAAGGGAAACTGGATGTGGAAACAGCGGCAGAAACCTGTGGGATCACACCAAAGGAATTTCAGGAGAAGATGGCAGAAATCACTGATAAGGTTCAGAAAAACGTATGAAAACCGGTGCGGAATTGCGCAGTTGGCTGTTGATCCAGTGTTTCTTCTAAATATAGGTGTAGTTGCGAAACTTAGGATTTCGATTTTCTGTGGGTTTACGCTTGACAGTACGGGCAGATGGGACTAAACTGTTTCCAAAAGATGTTTTATACTAATAAATAAAGAAAAGAGGAATCAGACTATGGAAAAGAAAAACATCGACTGGTCAAACCTAGGCTTCGCTTATCAGGTAACAGATAAGCGGTTTGTCTCAAATTATAAAAATGGAGCATGGGATGAGGGCATCATGACAGAGGATGCGACCATCACCCTGACCGAGTGTGCCGGTGTGTTACAGTATGCTCAGACCTGCTTTGAGGGATTAAAGGCATATACCACAGAGGATGGAAGAACCGTATGCTTCCGCCCGGACTTAAACGCAAGCCGTATGAAGGATTCCTGCGAGCGTCTGGAGATGCCCGTATTCCCTGAAGACAAGTTTGTTGAGGCTGTAAAGGCAGTTGTCCGCGCAAATGAGGCATATGTACCTCCTTATGGATCCGGTGCAACACTGTACATCCGTCCCTACATGTTCGGAAGCTCTGCAGTTATTGGTGTAAAGCCTGCGGAAGAGTATCAGTTCCGTATTTTCTGTACACCGGTAGGACCTTACTTCAAGGGTGGCGCAAAGCCGATCACTATCCGTGTCTGCGATTACGACCGCGCAGCACCGCATGGCACCGGACATATCAAGGCAGGACTGAACTATGCGATGAGCCTGTACCAGATCGTGGATGCACACGAGAAGGGTTTTGATGAAAATATGTATCTTGACGCAGCGACCAGAACCTATGTGGAGGAGACCGGTGGTGCAAACTTTATTTTCATCACAAAGGATGGCACGATGGTAACACCGAAGTCAGACAGTATCTTACCGTCTATCACTCGTCGTTCCCTGATGGTAGTTGCCGAGAAGTATTTAGGCATGAAGGTTGAGCATCGTCCGGTTCGTTTTGACGAGATCAAGGATTTCGCAGAGTGCGGTCTTTGCGGAACAGCAGCCGTTATCTCACCGGTAGGAAAGATCAATGATCACGGCAACGAGATCTGCTTCCCCAGTGGCATGGATGAGATGGGACCTGTTACAAAGAAACTGTACGATACACTGACCGGTATCCAGATGGGACGCATTGAGGCACCGGAGGGATGGATCGTAGAGATCTAAGATAAGTATTTAAGGAAATCATACATATGGCGAAAAAGAAGAAAGATTCAATCGAATATCGCTATTACGAAATAGGTCAGGACGAGTACGTCCTGGCCTTATTTGGTGAGAGCTGGATCCGTGATTACGGGCGGGATGTGGACGGATTTCATTTTCATAACCTTATGGAGATCGGTATATGTCATGAAGGGCATGGCGAGATGGGTTATGAGGAGGGAAAGAGTCCGTATCATCCGGGAACGATCACGATCATTCCAAAAAATATTCCGCATACAACGATCAGCGAGGAGGGAAAGAAGAGCTTTTGGGAGTATCTGTTTTTAGACCCCGCGCAGCTGGTGCGTGAGGTATATCCGGACGATGAAGTGTTCCAGCGGCAGGTGGTGACACAGCTGAACAAGACACACCTGACCTTTGGAAAAGATGGATGTCAGCAGCTCTCACAGATGGTGGAGCTTCTGATCTATGAGATGGCGCATAAGGAAAAACACTACAAGCGGGTGACCAAGGGATTGTCTGAAGCGCTACTCATGGAGCTGTATCGCCTGTGCACACAGGAAAAGAGCGAGCAGAATATGCGTATCCTTTCAAAAAGCAATTTTGTGCTGCTCAACGATGCATTGGACTATATCAACAAAAATTATATGGATTCAGGGCTGCGAGTGGAGACACTGGCAGAGCGCTGTGGTCTGTCGGAAACGCATTTCCGGCGCGTGTTTAAAGAACAGACGAATATGGCACCCAGTGAATACGTGAATCTGGTTCGCATCCAGAAGGCCTGTGAGCTGATGCGCAAGAGTAATATGGCGATGGATGAGGTCAGCGGCAGCGTGGGCTTTGAATCCACAACCTCCTTTACACGCAATTTTAAGAAATTGCTGAATATTACCCCTTATCAGTGGAAAAAACACCCGGAAAACTATGAGGGAAAGATCCTGGAATATAATGTATCCGTGTTGAAGGGCTGGTAGTGATCTGAAGAATGTTTTTTGTTCATAATTTGTTCATATAGTTTACAAAAAAGCAATATATAGATTGTACAAATCTGCATGTATGTTTTTGTGAAAAATGCTAAAACGAACATTTTACATGATCGAATTTGCATGTTTTATGAAAGAAATCAATGGCACAAAGTATTCCCCCTTTGTTACAATAAATACAACAAAAAAAGCGGAACGAACCGCAACATATTTAGGGAGGATTACTAAATGAAAAAGAGATTTTTAGCAACTCTGATGATCGTTGCAATGAGCGCTTCCATGTTGGCAGGATGCGGCAGCAGCAATGATGCAGCAACAGACAATGCAGCAGCAACTGATGATGCAGCAGCAACTGATGATGCAGCAGCAACAGATGACGCAGAAGCAACAGATGATGCAGCAGCCGAGGGAGAGCAGAAGTTAACCGTATGGTGCTGGGATCCCTCATTCAACATCTATGCAATGGAGACCGCAGCAGAGTATTACAAGAAAGATCATCCGAACGTAACAGTTGAGGTTGTTGAGACTCCTTGGGATGACATTCAGCCCTTGATCACCAACGCAGCTTCTACCGGCGAGTACAGCCAGTTACCTGATATCTTACTGATGCAGGATAACGCATTCCAGAAAAACGCGATCAGCTATCCGGATCTGTTCGTAGATCTGACAGATTCAGGCATCGACTTCAGCCAGTTCGCAGCAGGTAAGTTAGGTTATTCTACTGTAGGCGGAAGAAATTACGGTGTTCCTTTTGATAACGGTGCTGTTATCGCTTGCTATCGTACAGATATCTTAGAGCAGGCTGGTTATACAATTGACGATTTAACAGACATTACATGGTCACGTTTCGAGGAGATCTCTTCTGACGTACAGGCTAAGACAGGTTACTATCTGTTATCAGAGCGTACCGGTGAGATCGACCTGATCATGATGATGCTTCAGTCAGCAGGCGCTTCTATGTTCGATGAGAACGGTGCAGCAGTGATCGCAGACAACGCAGCATTAAAGAATGTCGTAGAGACTTTCAACAGCTTAGTAGATAACAATGCACTTCTTTTGACACAGCAGAACTGGGATGAGTACATCAAGTCTTTCAACTCAGGCTCAGCAGCAGGTGTTATCAACGGATGCTGGATCATGGGATCTATTCAGGCAGCAGAGGATCAGGCCGGCAAGTGGGCAATCACCAATATGCCGAAGCTTGATGGCATCGACGGTGCTACCAACTACTCTAACAACGGTGGTTCTTCATGGGCTGTTACAACAAACTGCAAGAACGTTGAACTGGCAACTGATTTCTTAAACAGCACATTCTGCGGAAGCGTAGATTTCTATGCTGAGATCCTTCCTTCTTCAGGTGCGATCGCAACATGGGCACCCGCAGCAGAGGCTGACGTATACGGCGAGCCTTCCGAGTTCTTCAGCGGAGATGCTGTATTCAAGAAGGTTGTTGACTTCTCTACCAAGACACCTTCAAACAACACCGGTGTATACTACTACGAGGCACGTAACGCTGTAGCTACCGCTATCACAAACATCCAGAACGGTGGAAACATCGATGATGAGCTTGCAAATGCACAGGCAACTGTAGAGGCACAGATGCAGTAATTTACGCAGTAATAGGAATTTAAAAATGAAAATGGGGAACGGCGTTGTCGTTCCCCGTTTTATTCAGAAGCGTAAATGGAAGGAGTAAGGGAAATGGAGAAAGCAAAAGCAAGAAAGCTCTCACAGAGTAAACGTTACAATCTGACCGGCTGGGTATTTTTGACTCCGGCAGCACTGCTCATAGCAGTTTTCAGTTTTTATCCGATGATCAAATGTTTCATCTACTCATTTCAAAAAGGTTCTACCTTTGCAAACATGCAGTGGTATGGTATCAACAATTACATTCGAATGTTTCAGGACAAAGTATTTATGAAGTCCTTGGGAAATACATTTATATACTTCCTGATTCAGGTTCCGATCATGTTGATCCTGGCACTGATCCTGGCAAGTATGCTGAACAATAAAGATCTGAAATTTAAAGGATTTTTCCGCACGGCGATCTTTTTACCCTGTGCGACCACCTTGGTATCTTATGCGATCATTTTCCGTTCACTGTTCTCTACAGACGGATTTGTGAACACGATCCTGATGAAGCTTGGTATTCTGGATGCACCTTTTGCATTCCTGACTAACACCACCGGTGCCCGCGCAGTCATTATTTTAGCACTGGTATGGAGATGGACCGGATATAACATGGTATTCTACCTGTCCGGCTTACAGAATATTGAGTATTCCGTTTATGAGGCAGCAAAGATTGACGGTGCTTCACCGTTACAGTCTTTCTTCCACATTACCGTCCCGCTGTTAAAGCCTACGATCCTTTTGACAGCGATCATGTCAACAAATGGTACGTTACAGCTGTTCGATGAGTCTGTGAACCTGACAAACGGAGGACCTGCAAACTCATCCATCACGATGTCACATTACATATACGATACGACGTTTAAGTATGTACCGAACTTCGGTTATTCGTGTGCAATGTCCATCCTGATCCTGATTCTGGTAGGAACACTGGCATTTATTCAGATGAAAGTAGGTGATAAGCGTGATTAGTTTACCGAA
Source organism: uncultured bacterium (assembly GCA_945828315.1). Taxonomy (GTDB): domain Bacteria; phylum Bacillota; class Clostridia; order Lachnospirales; family Lachnospiraceae; genus W0P33-017. Next base: position 13,890 of record CALZQA010000005.1, read on the forward strand.
AAAAATAGCACAGTATGCATTTTTAATTATTTTCTCCCTTTTTTCTATTTTCCCGCTGATCTGGATGGCGATCGCAGCGACAAACCAGAGTATTGATGTCATCCGAGGAAAAATGATACCGGGAACCTATTTGATCGAGAACTACAAGGCGCTGATTGCACAGTCTGATCTGTGGCATGCGATGGGTAACTCTTTCAAATATTCCATCGTGGTGACATTGCTCAGTCTGATCGTTTGTTCACTGGCAGGCTATGGTTTTGAAATCTATCACGATAAATTTAAGGACGGACTGATGAGCGTGATCCTTCTGGCAATGATGGTGCCCTTCGTGGCTACAATGATCCCGCTGTTTGGTATGATGGCAAAGATGGGATTCCTGAACACAGTAGCAGGTTTCGTGCTTCCGTCCATCTCCACGCCGTTCCTTATCATGCTGTTTCGACAGAGTGCGCGTTCCTTCCCGCATGATATCATCGAAGCAGCGCGTATCGACGGACTTGGCGAGTTCCAGATCTTTGTACGGATGTTCTTCCCGACCATGAGATCCACTTATGCGGCTGCAATGACTATCACATTCATGAACGCATGGAACAACTATCTGTGGCCGAAGGTTATCATGAACAAGCCCGAGACACAGACGATGCCGATGCTGGTTTCCAACCTGACAGCAGGTTATGTAACTGACTATGGTATGCTGATGCTTGCCGTACTGTTCTGTACGTTACCGACTGTCATCATCTTCTTCTGCTTACAGAAGAGCTTTGCAGAGGGTATCACAGGTGCAGTAAAATAAAACTGCTTTTCGGCGGGAGAGGGATTCCCTTTCCCGCTTTTTTTAACAAGGTCAAAAATTAATCGTAGGAGAATACAGATATGATTACATTAGATATGAATCTTTTAAAAGATCCGACCATCTATGAGCAGAACCGTCTGCCGCATCATGCGGATTTCGTGGCTTATGCATCCGCAGCAGAGGCGTCAAAAAAGGAGAGTTCTCTTCGTATGTCGTTAAATGGCATCTGGAAGTTTGCTTATGCGGTGAATCCCGAGAGTGCACTGCCGGGCTTTGAGCGCATGGATGTGAACTGTCGTAACTGGGATGAGATCCGTGTGCCCGCCCACATTCAAATGGAGGGTTATGGAGTACCGCAGTACGCAAATGTGCAGTTCCCCTGGGAAGGCTGGCAGGAGTTAAAGGACGGCGAGCTGCCGGAGGATTTTAATCCGGTGGCAAGCTATGTGAAATATTTTGAACTTCCCGATGACTGGAAGGGTGAAAAGGTGTGCATTTCTTTTCAGGGTGTAGAGAGTGCCTTTGCACTCTGGCTGAACGGAACCTATGTGGGTTATGCGGAGGACAGCTTTGACCCGTCTGAGTTTGACTTGACACCGTATCTGACGGAAGGTGAAAACAAGCTGGCCGTGCAGGTGTTCAAATGGTGCTCCGGAAGCTGGTGTGAGGATCAGGATTTCTTCCGCTTTTCCGGTATTTACCGTGATGTGTATCTTTATCGTGTGCCCAGTGCCAGCGTGTTTGACTTTAAGGTAGATACAGCTGTGGACGACAGTTATACGAAGAGTGCATTGACTGTAACCGTAAAGGGTGAAGGAAAAGGAACCGTAACGGCACAGCTCAAGGGCTTCGGGCTGGAAATGGAGCAAAAAAGCGCACTCGGAAGTGAAATAAAACTATCATTTCCGGAGCGGGAGGTCGCCCTGTGGAGTGCAGAGGAGCCGAATCTCTATACATTGACGCTGACAGTCGCAGATGAGAGCGGTGCAGTAACGGAGGTCATCCGTCAGAAGATCGGTTTCCGCCGGTTTGAGATGATCGATCATATCATGTGTATCAACGGGAAGCGTATTGTCATCAAGGGCGCCAACCGCCATGAGTTCTCCAGCACGAAGGGGCGTGCCATTGGCTACGAGGAAGCGCTCACGGATGTGATTACCATGAAGCAGAATAATATCAATGCCATCCGTACCTGTCACTATCCGGACGGCGCAGCCCTCTATGAGCTGTGTGACGAGTATGGTCTGTACATGATGGCGGAGACGAATATGGAGTCACATGGCACCTGGGATGAGATCTTTCGCGGTGTGAAGCCGGAGTCAGAGGCTGTGCCCGGTGATAAGGCGGAGTGGGAGCCGGTACTTCTGGACCGCGTGCATGCAAACTATGAGCGGAATAAGAATCATCCGTCCGTGATCATCTGGTCGTGCGGAAACGAATCACATGGTGGCAGTGTGATCTATCATATGTCCGAGGAATTCCGAAAACTGGATCCGTCGCGACTGGTACACTATGAGGGAATTGCCCGTGACCGCCGCTACAACGATACCAGCGACATGGAGTCACAGATGTACACCAGCGCAGCAGAGGTGGAGGCATTTTTGCAGAAAGACCGCAGCAAGCCTTTTGTGATGTGCGAATATACGCATGCCATGGGAAATTCCTGCGGCGCGATGCATAAATATACGGATCTGACTGATCGTGAGCCGTTGTATCAGGGCGGTTTTATCTGGGATTATATTGATCAGTCCATTGATAAGAAGGACCGTTATGGAAAGGTATTCCAGGCATACGGCGGTGATTTCGGCGACCGTCCGTCTGACTATAATTTCAGCGGAAACGGTATCGCCTACGGTGGAGACCGTTCACCATCTCCGAAGATGCAGGAGGTAAAATTTAACTATCAGAATATCACCGTGGATATCAAGCCCGGAAAGATGATCATTAAAAATAAAAACCTGTTTGTCAACACGGATGCTTATGACTGCGTGATCCGTCTGGCAAGAGACGGATATCCGGTCTGCGAGAAGGTAGAAAGCTATTCGGTAGCACCCTTAAGTGAGAGCACCTTTGATCTTCCGACAGAGCTTGCGACTGAACCCGGAGAGTATACGATCACGGTTTCCTTCGTACTGAAAGAAGATACAAAGTGGGCGAAGAAGGGACATGAGGTGGCCTTTGGACAGAGCGTTTACTGGGTGGACGGCAAGGAGGAGAGCCACGCAGGAAAGATACGTGTCATCCACAGCAATTTCGATATTGGCGTGATCGGTGACGATTTCCGTGTACTGTTCTCACGCTTGGAGGGCGGACTGGTATCCTACCAGTATGGCGGCAAGGAGTATATTGAGATGATCCCCAGACCGAATTTCTGGCGTGCACCTACCGACAATGACCGGGGAAACCTGATGCCTTACCGATATGCACAGTGGAAGACGGCAAGCATGTATCTGACACATAAGCATATGGATGCTACAGGAAATTCCGGTTTTGATATGGAGGAGACAGCAGATTCTGTCAGCCTGACCTTCCACTATGATCTGCCGACGACACCGGCTGCGAAGTGTGCATTAAAGCATACCGTATTCGGAGACGGAACTGTGCGTACGACACTGACTTATGATCCGGTGGCAGAGCTGGGCGACATGCCGGAGTTTGGTGTGATGTTCAAGATCAACGCGGACTACGAAAACGTAGAGTGGTACGGCAACGGACCGGCGGAGACCTATGCAGACCGCAAGCGCGGTGCAAAGCTGGGCATTTATAAGAACAAGGTAGCTGACAACATGGCTGCGTATCTGGTACCGCAGGAATGCGGAAACAAGACAGAGGTGCGCTGGGCGAAGGTGACGGACAGTCGTGGAAGAGGACTTCTTTTCAGCGGTGAGCGGATGAATTTCTCCGCATTGCCTTACACGCCCCACGAGTTGGAAAATGCAGCGCATCCCTTCGAACTGCCTCCCGTACACTACACCGTGATCCGGGCCTCCGGTGCGCAGATGGGTGTTGGCGGTGACGACAGCTGGGGCGCTCTGACACATCCTGAGTATCTGCTGGATGTGAGCGGAAAGATGGAATTCAGTTTCGATATGAAGGGTATCTGATAGAATATTTAATAAACTTTACATTTTCACTGTAATGGAGTAAACTAAAAGGCGGGTCTGCACGTGTGGATCCGCCGTTTTGTTTGAAAGCAAAACACGTCACAATATATATTTCTGATATTTCAAGACAAGGGAGGAAAAATAGATGTTATCACAAAATATTCAGACTGCATTAAAGGGAAATTCCGTGATCCGTGCCATGTTCAACGAGGGCAAGGAGATGGCGGCAAAGATCGGCGCTGAGAACGTATACGATTTTTCACTGGGAAATCCCGCGACACCGGCTCCGGCAAAAGTCAATCAGGCGATCAAGGATGCGGTGGACGAGCTGGATTCCATGGAGCTTCACGGGTATATGGCAAATGCAGGCTACCCGGATGTGCGCGCAGCAGTAGCTGAAAATCTGAATCAGCGCTTCGGCACAGACTTTGATTTCCATAATGTCATCATGACGGTCGGTGCTGCCGGCGGACTGAATATTATTTTGAAGGCATTTCTTGATCCCGGTGACGAGGTGATCGCTTTTGCGCCCTACTTTGGCGAGTATCGCGGCTATGCGGCAAACTTCGGCGGAAAGATCGTGGAGGTTGCTCCTAACCTGGAAAATTTCCAGCCGGATCTGGTGGATTTTGAAAAGAAGATCACAGATAAGACAAAGGCTGTCATCATCAATACGCCGAACAATCCGACTGGTGTTATCTACAGTGATGAGACAATGACGAAGCTGGGGGAGATCCTTTCCAAGAAGGAAAAAGAATACGGACATGAAATCTATCTGATCTCTGATGAGCCTTATCGTGAGCTGGTTTACGATGGAGAGCCGGTGCGCTTCCTGACAAAGTTTTATCACAATACGATCGTGGGCTATTCTTTCAGTAAGTCTTTGTCCCTGCCCGGAGAGCGTATCGGATACGTGGTTGTTCCCAACGAGGTGACAGATGCTGACGATGTGCTGACCGGTATCGAGATCGCAAACCGCCAGCTCGGATTCGTAAATGCTCCGTCCCTGATCCAGAAGGCGGTGGCGAAATGTCTGGATGAGAAGACCGATGTGGCATACTATGACAAGAACCGTGAACTGCTTTACAGCGAGCTGACACGCATGGGCTTTACCTGCATCAAGCCTCAGGGCGCATTTTATCTATGGGTGAAATCTCCCGTGGAGGACGAGGAACAGTTTGTACAGGCAGCAAAGAAGTATCACATTCTGTTTGTCAAGGGTTCTGCATTTGCATGTCCCGGCTATGTGCGCATCGCCTACTGCACGTCCTACGAGCGCATTGAAAAATCACTGCCTGCATTTGAGAAGCTGGCTGTTGATATGGGAGTATCCCGTTAAGCGGTGTGGCAGTTTATGATAAACAGGAGTAAATATAATGAATAACTGGGAAAATAATGTGCGAAAGGTCGTGCCCTACACACCCGGCGAGCAGCCGAATGTGCCCGGCATGATCAAGTTGAATACAAATGAGAATCCGTATCCGCCCTCGCCGAAAGTATTGCAGGCGATCCGCGATTTTGATACGGATAAGCTGCGTCTGTATCCGGATCCGACGGCAGGCGTGCTTGTCAATGCGCTGGCAGAACGGTATCAGGTGAAGCCTTCACAGGTATTTGTCGGTGTGGGCAGCGATGATGTGCTGGCGATGTGCTTTCTGACATTTTTCAATTCCGGTAAGCCGATCCTGTTTCCGGATATCACCTATTCGTTCTATGACGTGTGGGCGGATGTGTTCCGCATTCCCTACGAGGATCAGCCATTGGACGAGAATCTGTGCATCCGAAAGGAAGATTACTACAAGGAAAACGGGGGAGTGGTGTTCCCGAATCCGAATGCACCGACGGGTGTTTTGATGGAGCTCTCCGAGATCGAGGATATTATCCGTCACAATCCGGATGTCATATGTATTGTGGATGAGGCATATATTGATTTCGGAGGCGTCAGCGCGCTGCCGCTGATCGAGAAGTATGACAATCTTCTGGTTGTTCAGACATTTTCCAAATCACGCTCCATGGCGGGATCGCGCATTGGCTATGTGTTCGGCAATGAGCGTCTGATCAAGTATCTGAACGATGTGAAATATTCCTTTAATTCATACACGATGGATCAGCTCACACTTGTGGCCGGTGCGGTGTCGCTTGCAGACGAGGAATATTTTCGGGAGACATTGGATAAGATCATCACTACCCGTGAGCGTGTGAAAAAGGAACTTCAAGAGCTCGGCTTCACAATGCCGGATTCTAAGAGTAACTTCCTTTTCATCAGTCATCCGCGCGTTCCTGCAAAGGAGCTGTTTACGGCACTTCGTGAGAAGAATATCTACGTGCGTTATTTTGACAAGCCGCGTATCGACAACATGCTGCGCGTGACCATCGGAACGGATGAGGAGATGGATCAACTGATTGCATTTTTAAAGGAGTATTTATGCTGAAAAAGTATTTATGGATCGCTTTTATCTCCATGGTGCCGCTCATTGAGCTGCGTGGTGCCGTTCCTGTTTCACAGGGGATGGGGCTGCCTGTGATCTCCAGCTATATCGTCTGTATCATTGCGAACATGCTTCCGGTGCCGATCATTTATCTCTTTGCGAGAAAGGTACTGGAGTGGGGCGTTGACAAGCCGTTTATCGGCGGATTTTTCCAATGGTGCCTGACAAAGGGAGAGCACGGCGGACAGAAACTGCAGGCAAAGGCAGGCAGAGGCCTGTTTCTGGCACTGATGCTCTTTGTAGGCATTCCGCTTCCGGGAACCGGCGCATGGACGGGAACATTGGCGGCAAGTATTCTGGATATGGATTTTAAGTCCAGTGTGCTGGCGGTGATGTTTGGCGTATTGCTTGCAGGCATCATTATGATGTGCGTGAGTTTGGGCGTATTTGGGATCATACTATAAGATGATATAGAATATTGTAAGCTCTCTCACTTTTCCATATTGGATGAGTGAGAGAGTTTTTTATGTGATAATAGTTGCAAAATAGCAAGAACTTTGTGAAATATGCTATGAAATTGTGTTGCGGAAACCCTGTAAAAGATATAAATATATAATGGAATTACCAATGAAAGCGGGGGACAAGTGTATGCGAAGAATTTTTAAAAACCAGAAAATGAGTACGATGATCACAGTTTCCACAGCGCTTGTGACGGCAGTCTGTACATTGATTTTGTTTTTGCTCGCCAATGGTAATATGATGAGTGCCATGCATGATACGGCAATGAACAATATGGAAACGACGCTGGTCGCAAAGGCAGGTATTATTGAGGAGTATGTAGATAAGGCTGAAAAACTGTTGATCTCTTATGGAAAGGCACCTATTGTAGCGGAATTGCTGAAAAACCCGGAAGATCCGGAACTTACTGCAGAAGCACAGCAGTATACAGAGAAATTTTATGCGAATCTTGAGGGCTGGGAGGGTATCTATATCGGCGAATGGAACACGCACGTTATTGCTCATTCCAATCCGAAGGTTGTTGGAATTACCACACGAGAGGGCGATTCCCTCAAGCAGCTGCAGGACGCGATGACAGCTGCAGGCGCTATTTATAATACGGGGATTATCGTGTCTCCTGCATCAAAACAGTTGACATTGTCGCTGTATGCACCTGTTTATGATACGGATGGATCGACGATCCTGGGATATGTGGGCGGTGCTCAGTTTGCCGATAGTTTGAAAGTGGTATTGGATAAGATTCCTGTTACAGGTATGGAGCAGGCAAGCAGCTATATGATCAATACAGCCGGGAAAACCCATATTTTTGATGAGAACACAGATTTGATGGCAACAGAGATTCAAAATCCGATGTTGCTATCTGTGATCAGTAAGATAGAGGAAAAGCCGGATGATCTCGTCGGGAGTTTCGAGTATATAAATGAAAACGGTCAGAACTGTCTTGCCGTTTATCAGTATATACCTGAGCGTCAGTGGGCGGTCGTGCTCAGCGATACGCAGGCGGAGATCTATGCAAAGGCAACTGCAAATAAGTGGATGCTTGGTATTTTATGTCTGGTATCATTCCTGCTGATCTCAATCTTATCACTGCTGATCGTCAAGGTGAGCACAAAACCGTTGAAGGTGGTGGAGGATTCTCTTATTAAGCTTCAGAATCTGGAGCTGACAAAACCGGAGGCGATCAATAAATACATTGGCAGAAAAAATGAAGCAGGTCAGATCGCAACGGCGACAGATCTTTTGTACACGACCTTGCAGGAGATCGTTGGGACGCTGCATGAGTGTACAGACTCTCTTAATTCGTCCACCGGAAAAACCAATGAAGCAACCAGGACACTGATCGATTTTGTAGGGGATAACTGTGCGACAACGGAGCAGCTTGCAGCTGGAATCAGCACGACAAATGACGCTATTACGGGAGTGGTAAATGAGATCAAAACGATTTCTGAACTGGTGCTCGCTGTTGAGGAGAAGGTAAAGGATGGCAATGCAAAGAGCGAAGAATTGATCCAGACCGCAAGAGAGATGAAGGAAATGGCAGGCAGTACATTGAACGAGACCGGCAATAGAATCGAGGAGAATAGGCGTAATGTAGAGTCTGCGATGGCGAGTCTGCAGGCATTGACTCGCATCAATGACATGGTGGCTCAGATTCTGGATATCGCAAGTCAGACGAATCTGCTTTCATTGAATGCTTCTATAGAAGCTGCAAGAGCCGGTGAGCAGGGCAAGGGCTTTGCTGTTGTGGCACAGGAGATCGGAAATCTTGCAACGAATTCTTCTGAGACGGCCGAACAGATTCAGGAAATCTGTGGTGAGATAAACGTCAATATTGATAATGTCCGGGCATGCTTTGATGATATCATCAGTTTTATGGAAGTAGATGTTTCGGACAAGTTTAAAGAATTTGTGACGATCGCCAACGATTATGACAACTCTGTGGAAGTGATCCGGCGCGCGATCGATGAGATCGAGAAGGCGTCTACAGGTTTCGTTTCTTCTATTGCCAGCATCAAGGACCAGATGGATGTCATTCAGACGACAGCAACCGAGAACGAAAACGGTGTCGATGATATTGTCAGTGTGATCGAGCGCACGAATAACACCGCAGAGGATCTGCAAAATGTTGTAACTGTCAATGAGGACAATGTTCAGGCAATCAACCGGATCGTGGAGAAATTCAAATAAAAATGAAATATTTATTCAGATCAAGGAGTAGCAATGGAGTTATTTGGGGAAGGCAAAACAGCATGCTTTGCTGTGGAACAGGGTTGTGAAACGGGTATTTTTGAGATTGGACAGAAAGTGGCAGTGGATATGGAACGCGTCTCAGGACTCAGACCTGATATCGTGTGCGGTTTGGATAAACTGCATCAGAGAGAACCGGAAGCATTGGTACTGTTTGCCACTGTGGGAAAGAGTGAGGTGTTAGAGCAGCTGGAGCAGCAGGGCGTCGTGAACCTGTCCGAAGTGAAAGGAAAAAACGAGGTTTTTGGATACTACCTTTTTGAGGATATGGAGGCAGTAACTGCGCTGGAGGCAACCGATTTTAAAGGATTAAGCAGACAGCTTCTGCTCATTTGCGGAAGTGATAAGCGTGGAACGATCTATGGAATGTTCCATCTGTCCGAACTGATGGGAGTCAGCCCGCTAATTTACTGGGGTGATGCAGCACCGGTGCAAAAAGAATGTATGTCTGTGGGAAAAGAGATTGAGATGGTCTCAAAAGAACCATCGGTTAAATACCGGGGATTTTTTATTAATGATGAATGGCCTTGTTTTGGAAACTGGACAACTACACATTTTGGCGGGTTTACGGCAGAGATGTATGATCATGTGTTTGAATTATTGTTGCGATTAAAAGGAAATTACCTGTGGCCTGCCATGTGGAGTTCTTCATTTGCTTTGGATGGTCCGGGGGAAGAAAGTGCAAGGCTGGCAGATCTCTACGGTGTTATTATCGGTAACTCACACCATGAGCCGTGTCTGCGTGCCGGTGAGGAGTGGGATGTATACCGGGGAGAACATTCACCCTACGGAAATGTGTGGAACTATGCGACAAATAAAGAGGGACTTCTCAAGTACTGGGAGGACGGTTTAAAGCGGAGCGGAAGCTATGAATCCATCATAACCGTCGGTATGCGCGGTGAACGGGACAGTGTTATGCAAGGAGCGGATTCGCTGGCTGAACATATAGAGATCTTAAAGGATATCATTACAAACCAGAAGCGGATGATCGCACAGTACGGAACAAAAAACGGTGTGATGCAGCCTATGATGCTGGCCATTTACAAGGAAGTAGAAGCATATTATTATGGCAATGAGGCAACACCGGGACTTCGGGAGTGGGACGGTCTGGAGGATGTGATCCTCATGTTCTGTGAGGATAACTTTGGACATATGAGATATCTTCCCCCGAAAGAGAATATACATCCTGCCGGATACGGCATGTATTATCATCTGGATTATCATGGAGATCCGGTTTCCTATGAGTGGATCAACAGCACGCCTCTGACAGCAATCTGGGAGCAGATGACGATCGCTTATGAACAGGGTGTCAGACAGGTGTGGATCGTTAATGTGGGAGACTTGAAAGGCAACGAGTTTCCGTTGTCATACTTTATGGAACTTGCGTATGACTATGAGACATGGAGTGCGCCGAACCGGACGGGAAAGTTCACGGAGCAATGGTTGAAGCAGCAGTTTGGGACCCATTTGAATGATGGTCAGATCGCCAGCTTGCAGAATGTTTTGACGGAGGGGATTCTGATCATTGGCAAGCGGAGACCGGAATCGTTGGATGCTGATACTTATGGATCTGGTGAGGAAGCGTTCCGGATGCTGGAACGGTTGGAAGGACTGGAAACGGAATTGACGGCACTGGAAGCAGAGATGCCTCGGGCTGCAAGGGCAGCATTTTACAGCATGATCGCAGATCAACTCCGCTTGGGCTTTAATCTGATCCGGATGCAGATCTATGCAGGACTGAATGTGCACTATGCAGGACAGGGAAAGGTGATCGCAAATCATTACGGTGACCGCGTCAGAATGTGCATCCGTCTGGACCGGGAACTGATCCAACAGGCGGGTGAAAGAAGAAACGGCAAATGGTCGGGGATGTGGGATACAAGCCATATCGGATTTAAAAAGTGGAATGAAGACGGCTGCCGCTATCCGGTCATTTGCAGTGTAGAGCCTTTTCACAGCCCTCGAATGATCATTTCGCGCAGAGGAGAGTCGGGCATTTATCAGAAAAATTACGGAAAGCCGGATTGTCTGGAGATCCACGATCTATTGTGGAAAGATGACGGTGAAGTGGTGATCGAGATCGCCAATGACGGAATCGGAAGCTTTTTCTTTGATGTGGAGGCACAGGAGAGTGACTGGTTTACATGGGAGATCTCGGATCATGAAGTGTCTGATCAGGAATATCTATATCTTCACAGAAAAGAACAGCTTCCTGCAAAACCGGAAAATAGGAGCTTATGGCTGAAAAGCGGAGACATTGTGATAGAGGTTCGTATATTTGCAGAGCGGAAAAAACAAAGAATCACGATCCCAGCGAAAGACTTTTCGCATGCAGACGAACGGATCCTGCTGCTCTCCGACTTTGGAAAAGAGGGGTGCGCTGTGAAAGCCTATCCTGTGAAAGCCAGATTCTCCGAGAACGAGCGGGCGTGTGTTTCCTATCAGATTGGAGATTGTGAAGAGGAAGTCTATATGCTGACACTCTTTTTCGCACCGTCAAATCCAATCCTGCCTGATGTGCCGCTGGAGATCATGTTGCGAAATCGAACAGTGACAGAAAAATGGACAAGACTTTCCGTTTTACCTGAGGGCTATTGCGCCGGTGTGGCAGAAGACCGGGTATGGGCAGAGGGAGTGATCACACAGCAGCATAAGAAAAAACTGCCGATACAGATGAAAAAAGGGTTTAATGAAGTAGAGATCTGTTTTATGGATGGTATTTCCGTTTTGGAGAAGCTGGAATTGGAGCCTGTCAATGTGACGGCAGAGGACAGTTCTGTATGAACAGAAATATTTCTGGGGTATTTATCTAAAGTTTATCCGCTTTTTAGGGCAGTAGCGTTTTGTTATAATGAAATCATATCTTAAGGGAGAATAGCGATGAGTATTGAGACAAGAGAATTTGCAAAAAAACTGGTCAGCCAGATGACATTAGAGGAAAAGATGAGCCAGATGCTGTACGATTCACCGGCAATTGAGCGTCTGGGAATTCCAGAGTACAATTGGTGGAATGAGGCGTTACACGGGGTGGCAAGAGCCGGAGATGCAACAGTTTATCCGCAGGCCATCGGATTGGCAGCAACTTTTGATGAGGAATTTCTGGGAGAGATCGCGGATACGGTATCTACCGAGGGTCGGGCAAAGTTTAACCAGTTTTCGAAAAAGGGAGACAGAGGGATCTACAAGGGTCTGACATTTTGGGCTCCTAATGTAAATATTTTCCGTGACCCGAGATGGGGACGCGGGCATGAGACTTTTGGCGAGGATCCGTATCTGACGGGACTTCTCGGAACTGCATATATCAAGGGACTTCAGGGGGAAGATCATGAGCATCTGAAGGCAGCAGCGTGTGCAAAGCATTTTGCGGTACATAGCGGGCCGGAGGCGGATCGTCATTGTTTTGATGCAAAAGCAAGTGTGCAGGACATGTATGATACGTATCTGTATGCATTTAAACGTTGTGTAGCGGATGCCGGCGTAGAGGCTGTCATGGGAGCATATAATCGCGTGAATGGAGAGCCGGCCTGTGGAAGCAAAACATTACTGCAGGATATCCTGAGAAAAGAGTGGGGATTTGAAGGACATGTGGTGTCTGACTGCTGGGCGATCCTGGATTTCCATGAGCATCACAAGGTGACAGAGACGGTACAGGAGTCAGCAGCCATGGCAGTAAACAATGGCTGTGATCTGAATTGCGGAACAGCATTTTTACATTTAAAAGAGGCATATGACGAGGGATTGATCAGTGAAGAAAAGATCACTGCTGCGGTGGAACGATTGATGGAGGTACGTATCCGCCTCGGCATGATGAAAGAGTATCCGTCTCCCTATGCGGATGTTCCCTACGAAAAAGTAGAGTGCAAAGAGCACATTGATCTGGCGGTAGAGGCTGCCAGAAGAAGCATGGTGCTTCTGAAAAACGACGGTATTCTGCCGTTGAAAAAAGATGAGATCCGTTCCATTGCGGTCATCGGACCAAACGCAAATTCCAGAGATGCTCTGGTCGGAAATTATGTGGGAACTTCCTCACAGTATATCACGCCGCTGGAAGGTATTCAGCAGTATGTTGGTGATGCAGTTCGTGTCTATTATGCGGAAGGATGCCATTTATACAAGGATAAGGTGGAATTCCTTGCAAGAGAAAAGGATCGTTTCGCAGAGGCTGTGATCGCAGCGGAGCAGGCGGATGTTGTCGTCATGTGTTTGGGACTGGATGCCACGATCGAAGGTGAGGAAGGAGATGCCGGCAACGAATACGCCAGCGGTGACAAGCTGGATCTGAGATTGCCCGGTTTGCAGCAGGATCTTTTAGAGGCGGTAACAGCGGTCGGAAAGCCGGTTGTTTTACTGCTTTCCGCAGGAAGTGCCATGGATCTGTCATGGGCACAGGAGCATGTAAACGCTATTATTGATACTTGGTATCCGGGGGCAAGAGGGGGAAAAGCAGTAGCAGAGGCACTATTTGGTGATTTCTCACCGAATGGAAAGCTTCCGGTCACCTTCTATGCAAGCACACAAGATCTGCCTGATTTCAAGGATTACAGCATGGAAAACCGTACTTACCGGTATTTTAAAGGAACCCCACTGTATCCTTTTGGATATGGATTGTCGTACGGTAAGCTGGTGTATAAAAATGCAGCGATCAGCCAGACAGAAGGACAAATTGGAGATATCGTGACTGTTACTGTCGAAGTGGAAAATCAAGGTGCATATGAGGTGCACGAGGCAGCACAGCTGTACGTAAAGGATATAGAGGCAAGTACCCGGACACCAAACTGGCAGCTTCGCGGCATTCAAAATGTAGACCTGCAGCCGGGTGCGACCAGGCAGGTGACATTTGAGCTGGGCGCAAGAGATTTTGCTCTCATCACTGAGGATGGAAAATGTGTCGTAGAGCCGGGCGCATTTCAGATCGCAGTGGGTGGACAACAGCCGGATGCGCGAAGTGCAGAATTGACAGGAAGAATAACAGACGTGTTTGAGCTTGTATTGAATGGAAAAATTACGGAAGTAGAATATTAGAATGAGGTGTAAGAATGGGAGCTTTTCATCCGGACAGTGAGTTTATGCAGGCGCTTAGCCGAGTGGCAGATTATGTGATCTTAAATGTATTATGTGTTCTATTCTCGCTTCCAGTCATTACGGCAGGAGCGGCAATGACTGCCAAATATTATGTATCCATGAAGATCGTTAGAGGAGAAGAACCGGCAGTCTGGCAGGCGTTCTGGAAATCTTTTCGGGAAAATTTTAAGCAGGCAACGGGAATCTGGGTTCCTGCGCTGGCGATACTTCTTGTTTTGGCATGGGACTGGTATGCAGTGGTGAATGGCAGCAGCCAGAGTATGCCCTTAGCCGGAAAGATTCTTTTATTGATCATGACGCTGCTGGTGGGCATGGTCACCTATGCGGTGTTCCCTTTTCTTGCGCGGTTTCAGATAACGACGGTAGAGGCGTTGAAGGGTGCGATGGTATTTTGCTTCCTGAATCTGCCTAAGATGCTTTTAGTCCTGCTTGTGATCGCTTTGCCGTATGTACTGGCATTGTGGTATATCGAATGGGCGCTGGGACTATGGTTTTTTATTACGACAGTGGCACTGTACTACATCAGCAGGATGTTTGTAAAAGAATTTAAAAAGATTGAACAGGAGGAGCAGTTATCATGAATGGACCGGCAGCACCGAAGGATCCGGAGAAAAAACGGCCGTTTTTTTACATTATGAGGGACAAAGAGATCTTTGGCGCCAGACAGGAGGACGGACGAGGCATCCAGTATCTGTACCAGGATTCCGGGCGTCTCATCAATAGTGCGCAGATTGTTGGAAATATCGAAGATCAGGAAATATTGAAGCTGTTGGAGACCGTAGAAGGCTTCCGGAAGCTGGTGCACAGCATCGGAGTGTCAGTGGAGACGGAGGATCCCAAAGAACAGGTGGAGTTCATTTTTCAGATGTATGGAAAAACGGATCTGTACGGAGGCGGAACGAACCTGACAGCAGTGTTCCTCGGAGATGGGGCAGAAAAGAGGATCTATTTATCAGAAGCAGACTGGCAGGAGGACGATCATGAGCCCGGACAGATCAAGATCCTTATGGATACGCCGGAGAAACTGGCAAAAGCCAGTGTCAGACTGTATCTGAATGATGGCTATACAGCTCCTGAAGTAGCAGAGGAGCAGCTGGTGGATGTGAATGGGCTTCCCTATCAGAAGATGATCGCAAGATCTCTCATCCAGACCGGTAATACATACCGCATCTACCGTACGATCCAAAGAGCACGTCTTGGTGAGGATGTGACCCTTGCCTACATTGGAGGATCCATTACGCAGGGAGCAGGGGCAACGCCTATTCATACGGAGTGTTATGCGGCTGTGAAAAATTTATTTCATACATCAGAGAAAACGAGGGTACAACGGATCTTGACTGCTATATGTCTGTCCGTATGGACTTTTTTCATCAATTTCCAAATGAAGCGCATATATTTTTTGAAGTTTTATTAAACCCGCCACCTCATTTATCGGATGAAATACAGGACGCAATGGTAGAATTTAACAAACTAAATGAAAGTATCTGCAAGCAGACTCTGGATATGCTCACCTTGCGTGACGGGATCACGATGGAAAATGCGCTGTCGTATTTTCATTTGATGCAGACCATGCTGAACGGGTATTTCAGCAGCCCGGCCTTTCAAAATGTCGTTTTGAAGGAAAAGGTAAAAATACATGAAACGATCATTCCAAAGCTGTTTGACTTTATGCTTTACGGAATTGCGAAGGGAGAGAAATAAAATGATCGTATATTTATTGCGTTGGATCGCTGTGCTTGCGATCGCATTTGTTGCAGGAAAACTGATGGCGAAAATAAAAATGCCTGCGATCCTCGGCTGGCTGATCGCCGGGATGCTGCTGGGGCCTCATGCTGCCGGGCTGATGCCGCAGCAAGTTCTGGATACCGAATGGTACAAAACCATCATCATGTGGATGCAATGTGCCTTCGGTGTCATGTTGGGCGTGGAACTGATCTGGAAAAAGCTGAAAAGCTACGGAAAGGCACTGGTGGTTACCACATTGATGCAGTCGCTGGGAACATTTGCGGTAGTCAGCCTTGCATTTGGGCTGATCTTTGCCTTTCTGGATGTCCCGGTCTATCTTGCATTTGTATTTGGAGGCATTGCACTGGCGACGGCGCCGGCCCCCGCATTGTCCATCGTGAATGAATTTCATGCGAAAGGGCCGGTGACGGATACGCTCCTTCCGATGACAGTATTGGATGACGTGGTAGGGATCGCGGTTTTCTTTACGGTCAATTCGCTGGTGGCACGGAAGGTATCCGGTGGTGCAGTCCCGCTGTATATGATCCCCGTGATGATCTTCCTTCCGGTCATCATCGGCGCGATTGTCGGATTTCCGACCGGTTTATTGCTAAAAAAATGTGAAAAAAAAGCACCGACGTTGATCGTACTGCTTTCAGGCATCACAGTTACGATGCTGATCGGCTGGTCTGTCAATACGTTTTTGCTTTCAGGTATCACGTTAAATTATATGCTCATGGGAGTTTCTTTCGCAGCTGTATTTTCCAATATCGTCACACCGGAACAGCTGGATGAGATATCCGCATATTTTTCACCGATCCTTGGTATCTGCCTGCTGGCAGCGATTGTCGATCTGGGAGCACCGCTGGACTACCATCTGATCCTCGGCGCAGGCTTATATACGTTTGTCTATATTTTGGCACGTGCGTGCGGTAAATATTTTGGTGCCATGACCGGAGCAAAGATCATGCATATGCCGGATGCGGTGCAAAAATATCTGGGACTGACGCTGCTTCCACATTCCGGTGTTTCACTGGTGTTTACGGGAATTATCTGCGCGACACTTTCATCTGAGCCGCAGCTAGTACAGATCGTACAGGGAACGATCGCTGCGGCTGCCGTCATCAATGAATTTATTGCAGTGATCGCGGCAAAGAAAGGATTCGAGCTGGCGGGCGAGATACAAAAACCGCAGGAAAATCAGGCATAATGACGGGAAAAGCATCCCCCCGTACGTGAGGCGTTTACATCAGTTCCGGAATCATCTCTTTTGTCAGATTTAAAAACTTCATAGCTGCCGGAGACATATTGTCCTTCGCTTTCACGGCGACGCCCAGTGTCCGGGAGTAGTAAGGATCCAGAGGATAGGATGAGATCTGATCCTCAAAATTGCGAATGATAAGCTTGGGAAGAATACTGATCCCGAGCTTATTTGCGATCATGGAGATGATCGCGTGGTCATCCGTGGAAGAAAACTGGATGTTCGGCTGTACGGTGGAGCTGTCCAGAGCATAGTGGATATCGTAGTCCGTGCCCATTGCCGAGATGATAAAGTTCTGACCCTCAAAATCGTTGATGGGATACGCTCCGGACTTCGGAACAGGTGCATCCTTGGGCAATACGGCCATCAACGGATCTTCGCAGAGGGGGATGAAATCTAGCGAATGCAGATTCCGGGCGCTCATAAAACCGAAATCCGCCATGTCATTTCCTACCCATTTGACGATGTCATCGGTACCGCCCTCAATCAACTGGATATTGATATTCGGATAGATTTCCTGAAAATGATGGATGATCTTCGGAAGCCAGTGGATGGAAATACTGGAAAAGGTGGCGATCGTCAGAGAACCGGTCTCCAGACCGTTGATCTCACTGATGATCTGTTCCAGATTTTCGTGGCTCGCAAGCAGAGAGCGGACCGCGGGCAGGATCTGTCTGGCGTTAGAGGTCAGCTTGACACCCTGTTTGTTTCGTATAAATAACGGAAAACCGACTTCGTCTTCCAGCGATTTCAAAATATGGCTGACACCGGACTGGGTATATCCCAGACGCTCACCGCTCTTTGTGAAATTTTCTGTCTCTGCAACATCTGCGAAGAGCGAACATTTCTTTATATCCATAAGAACTCCCCTTTTGAAAACTGAATGATGAAAAATAAAAAAGACGTCAAAGCAGCCGCTTTAACGTCTTCGTTTTTTCTAGAAATAGTATAGCCACTCTTATTTTTGCTGTCAACCTTTTTGGAGCATGACAAACTCTAATGATAGACAACGGAAAATGTCGTTTTACTTATTGCACGAGCGTGGATATAATCAAAACCAAATTTGAAACCACTCAGGACCCGGACAGATAGGAGCGGGCTGAATGGTTATGGGAAAAAGGAGTGAGAGCGTGAAAAAAATTTATCGTTTTCCTTTGAAGCAGCATATCGGAGCACCGGCTGCCCGGGCAGTTGCCCCCGGTGACAACGTTGTTCGCGGACAGCTCCTCGCGTTCAGGGAGGAAGAAACGCTGGGTGCCAATATTTATTCCAGTGTATCCGGTGTCGTTTCAGAGATCAGTGAGACCGAGATCATCATAGAGACAGATGAAAAGCAGGCGAAGGAGTATCTGCCGCTGAAACAGGAAACTCCGCTGGCACTCATTGAGGAGGCTGGTATCGTCGGGTTGGGAGGCGCAGGTTTCCCCACTTATGCAAAGTTGCAGCATCCGTTGCCGCCGGATGGAGTGGTGATCGTCAATGCGGCGGAATGTGAACCGATCCTGGGACACAACATTGCGGCGATCGAAAAAGATCCTGCGCAGCTCATCCGCGGACTTCAGATCGCGATGGAGGTCGTAAAGGCGGAAAAAGGCATCATTGCCATAAAGGAAATCCACACCGAAGCAATCGAACGTTTGCAGCAGGCACTCACAGATGAGCGGATCAGGATCGTGAAACTGCCGAATCTCTACCCGATGGGAGAGGAACGGGCGATCATCCGTGAGACGCTGGGTGTGCTACTTGGGGTCGAGAGCCTTCCTTCGGAGGCACATGCCATTGTGATCAATGCGGAGACGACCTGCCGGATTCAGGAGGCGGTGGATCTGAAAAAACCGCTGATCGATAAAAATATGACCGTTGCGGGAAAATTGAAAGGAAACAGAGATCTGATCCGGATCTTTGAAGATGTTCCGATCGGCATTTCGGTGGGAGAGATGTTTGAGCAGGCAGGAGGTCTGGCAGACAGTTACGGCGAACTGATCATGGGAGGACCTTTTACCGGAAAGCGCACAAGCCCGGATGCGCCTGTCATCAAGACGACCGGCGGACTGATCGCGGCTGAATGTTTTCTGAAGGGACCGGAAAAGATCGGGCTTCTGGTCTGCGCCTGCGGCGCTGATAAGGAGCGGCTGGAGCAGATCGCAGAGAGCATGGGCTCCAAGGTGGTAGGCGTGGAGTACTGCAAGCAGGCGCATCCGGTCAAAAGCAGCCTGAAATGTGAAAATCCGGGCAGATGTCCCGGTCAGGTGCAGAAGGTTCTTGCGCTGAAGAAAGCAGGCGCGCAGGCGGTGTTGATCAGTAATTGCACGGACTGCTCCAACACGGTCATGTCCTGTGCACCACAGCTTGGTCTGACTGTTTACCACTGCACGGACGGTGCTCTTCGGGCAGTGAATGCAAAACTGGTACGCAGGATCAGAGAAACTGCACCGTGATGAGGTCTATAGTTACAAAAATCATAGATAGAGGAGGAAACAAACATATGTCAATCACAAACGAAACCTTACAGAAGCATTTGAAAGATCCGGCAATTTTTTGCTGCCGCAGACAGAAAGGACTGGTGATCAGCGCTGCTGACCTGGAAGACCCGTCACTTTTTGACGACATGGAGGAGGCCGGTCTTCTCACGTTAAGTCCTGACGGACTGCGCATCGAGCAGGTGCTCGGTTCCACGCTGCTCACAGATGTGGAAGCATTGACACCGATCACAAAGGATGTGCTGGATAAGATCAATGAAACAGAGGAAACACCCGCGAAAGAAGTGGTCAGCGAGCCGGCAGCAGAAATATCCGCATCGGCAATACAAACAAGTACAGGAGGAAATGGCATGATACATATTGAGATTGGAAGAGTAGAAAATCTGGAGCATCTGAGTCTGGATATCCCGGCATTTGCGGGTGTACCCGTGACAGCAGCCACCGCGGCCGCGCCCGGAGCAGCAGTTCACGCAGCCGCACCGACAGCAGCTCCCAAGGAGGAGAAGAAGGAGAAAAAGGTCATCCGTACACTGACCAAAAAACATATCAGGATCACAGATGCTGAGATCGGAACTGAGACTTCCATTAAAGACGGAAAGATCACGATCGACGGCAGCATTGTGGAGAAAGCGATCTTGGAAGATCCCCTTTGCAAGAGCATGGAGCTGTCTGTGATCAAACCAAATGAGCGTCATATCTATACGGAAACGATCATGGATGTGTGCCCGATCGCTACGAAAGTAGAGGGCGAGCTTGGAAGTGGTGTGACCAAGGTTGCAGACGGCGTTGTATTCATGCTGACCGGTGTGGATGAGGACGGGGTACAGATTCACGAGTTTGGCTCTTCGGAAGGATATCTGGATGAGAAGATGTACTTCGGACACCCGGGCTGCGCAGATGAAAACGACATCATCATCCGCTGCAATGTGGTCATTCAGAGATTGTCCGGCATGACAAGACCCGGCCCATTTGCAGCACACAAATGTCAGGATTATGTGATCCAGGCTGTGAGAAATGAGCTGAAAAAGTACGATGGCGAGATCGTTCGCGAGGAGATCTGCGAGGATGTCCGCAGACCCGGAAATCCCCGTGTCGTACTTGTCAAGGAGATCATGGGACAGGGCGCGATGCACGATAACGTGATCTGCCCCATCGAGCCCTGCGGCATTTTAGGAGGACAGAAAAACGTGGATTGCGGAAATGTGCCGATCATTCTGACACCCAACCAGGTGCGTGACGGTTCCATCCATGCGCTGACCTGTATCGGACCTGCAACGAAAGAGATGACCCGCCACTACATCCGCGAGCCACTCGTAGAGGGTCTGGCAGCAGATACCGAGATGGATCTGGTAGGCGTTGTATTTGTCGGTTCTCCGCAGGTCAACGACGAGAAGCTGTGGGTATCCGAGCGCCTCGGCTCTCTGTTAGAGTCACTGGATATCGATGGATGTATCATCACGACAGAGGGATTTGGAAACAATCACATTGATTTTATCCAGCATATCGGTCAGGCAGGAAAGCGAGGGATTCCGGTGGTAGGCGTATCCTTCTGTGCTTATCAGGGACAGCTGGTAGTCGGAAATGAGTACGCTACAGCCATGGTAGAAGAAAACATGGATCAGGGTGGATTTGAAAATAATGTGGCAGGCTGTTCCTGCGTGACGAAGGAAGTGGCAGCACGTGCCATCCAGATGCTGAAAAACAAGATGGCAGGTGTCGAGATTGCACCCGCACCGAAGAAATGGAATAACGATGTCATCAACGCCAACAACCGACTGTTGGGACTTCCGGAGACCGTTTTGCTTGACAATGGCACGTTACACTGATGATAGTACAACCAATGAAAGTGAAGTGAAGAAATTGCTGGATTATATCATAAATCCCGTTCTGATGGGCGGACTGGTCAAAGAGGTGACAGAGGATGCACTGAAAGTTCATCTGCATGGAAGACTGGGTGTGATCACAGTTCCGAAGTCGCTTGTTCTCGATCCGGTTGAACTGGAGCCGGGACACGAGATGCAGTTTTATTTCAGCTATCTGCAGGTAAACGAGACGCCTTATGACTACGACGGAAGTGCCATCAGCCGTGATAGAGAATTTACTCCCTGTTTCGTTGGCGGAACCGTCACAGAAGTCAATGATACGGCCATCAAGGCAGATATCATGGAGGACATGGGAACGGTTGCCGTACCGAGAAGATGGGTATTTACGGATCTGGCACTGCAGGAGGGTCAGAATGTGGAGTTTTACTTCAGTCCGATGCATGTGACCGGAAAACGGGAGATACCCGTAGAATCAATTTAACAGAATACATCGTTTTGCAAATGCATAAAAGGAGGAAAACTTATGAATCTTACAACAGTAGCGGGCATGCAGTCCGAAATATTTGTACCGGTAACTCCGGTTCCTGTATTTACAGAATTAAAGAAACCGTTAAGCGAGTGCAAGGTTGCATTTATCACAGCCGGCGGTATCCATAAAAAGAGTCAGACACCCTTCAATACATCCGGTGATTTCTCTTACCGCACCATCGAATTCGACACACCGTCTTCGGAGCTGATGGTAACACATGGCGGATTCGATAATTCCGATATCAACAAGGATGTCAATGCCATGTTCCCCATCGACCGTCTGCATGAGCTGGTTGAGGAAGGATTTATCGGTTCTCTGTCTTATGAGACCTATACCTTTATGGGCGGCGGCGGAAACGTAGAAAAATTCAAAAATGAAACAGGTCCCGAGATTGCCCGCAAGTTGAAGGAGCAGGGCGTGGATATCGTTCTGTGTACCGGCGGATGCGGTACCTGTCACCGCTCAGCAACGATCGTTACCAGATGCTGTGAAGCGGCAGGCATGAGCTGTGTTGTTATTGCCGCACTTCCGCCGATCGCACGGCAGCAGGGGGCACCGCGCATCACGGCTCCCCATGTGCCTATCGGATCCAATGCCGGTGAACCCAATAACATTCCGATGCAGACAGCTATTATCAAGGAGTCGTTGGAGTGGGTGCGCGACTGTCCCAGCTACAATCAGACGAAGGTATTGCCGTACGAATATCGTCATAATGTGTAATTCTGCAGAGCCATAGAAATCTTCTCACATGTCAACTTGTCATGACAATCATGCAGATGTGGAAGTTTACAAATGACAGAGCATATGATTAAATACAACCATATTTAGGAATATTGATGAGCAAAATGAAACAGGGCAGACACAGGCGTCGCAAAGACAGGGTGCTGCTCTGTTTTTGTTTCATCAGACAGATATTCGGAAATACAACGGATATGGAAAGGGGAAAGGACAATGACACCTCCGAAGATCAGAAATTATAAATATCATATTAAAACGATCGATTCTCATACGATGGGTGAACCCACCAGAATTGTCTATGACGGTTTCCCGGAGCTTTCCGGTGAGACGATGATGGATAAAAAGAAATATCTGATGGAACACTACGATTATCTGCGTTCTGCACTCATGCTGGAGCCACGTGGACACCGTGACATGTTCGGAGCGCTTCTGACTGCGCCGGTCCACGAGGAAGCGGACTACGGCGTTATTTTTTTGGACAGCGGGGGTTGCCTGAACATGTGCGGACATGGTAGTATAGGAACGGCGTCCATGCTGGTGGAGACAGGGATGGTTCCGGTCACGGAGCCCTACACGGAAGTTGTGCTGGATGCGCCGTCCGGTATTATCCGCACAAAGGTGCACGTGGTAGATGGCGAGGCAGTGGAAGTCAGCATTCTGAATGTTCCGGCATTTTTATACAAAAAAAATCTGGAGATCGATACACAGGACTGGGGCAGAATATCCTACGATATTTCTTTTGGAGGTTCTTTTTTTGCGCTAGTTGACGCGGATGCCATTGGACTGTCCTTAAAGATGGAGAATGCGGATGTCATCACGCGGCTGGGAATGGAATTGCGGGATAAGATCAATCATTCGGTGGAGATCCGTCATCCATACCTGGATATCACAACCGTGGATCTGGTGGAGTTTTATTCAAAGCGCGCGGGTCATCATGCAACAATGAAAAACTGTGTCATTTTCGGTGATGCGCAGGTGGATCGTTCACCCTGCGGAACCGGTACGAGTGCAAAGCTGGCTGCGCTCTATGCAAAAGGGGAATTGGGCCTTCATGAGCCGTTTCTTTATGAAAGTATTACCGGATCCATGTTCCGCGGCGAAGCTGTTCAGGAAGTGGAGATCGGAGATCAGACGGGCATTATTCCGCAAATCACCGGCAGCGCTTATATTACAGGGCTCAATGAGTGGATCATTGATGATCAGGATCCCATGAAATATGGATTTTTGCTGGGACATATCACAGATGAGACCGAGAGCGAGCGCAGCAGGATCGTCAAGGCTGCATGGGAGTTATTCCATGAGAAAGGCTATGAGGAGACGACGATCACGGACGTAATCACCCGTTCGGGTGTGACAGAGGAATGCTTTTATCAGAATTTCTCACAGAAGGACGATCTGGAGCATACGCTGGGAGACTTGTTTGATGAGAAATATGCCCAGCTGATGGTATCCATGAATCCGAGATTTTCGCATTACGAGCAGCTCGTATATTTGAACCGGGAGCTGTTTGAAATGATCGAGACGCAGGTGCCCTTTCAGCTTGTGGAGCATATATACGTGGGGATGCCACAGGAGCGGCAGGAACTGTTAAATAAAAATCGTTTTTATTATCAGCTGATCACTCAGATCATTAAAGAGGGACAGCAAAAAGGAGAATTTGACCGGGAGGAGTCTGCGGAGTCATTGACTGATACATATGCATCGCTGGAGCGAGGTCTGATCTATGACTGGTGTGTCAAGGGTGGAACCGAAAGCCTCAGTGCAAAAGGCCAAAAGATCCTTTCCATTTTTTTAAAACATTTGATGAAATAGGATGAAAAAAGTATCATGAAAAAATTTGCACCAATACTGATCTTAATAGCGGGAGTCCTGTGGGGCAGCATGGGACTGTTTGTGCGCACGCTGAATGCATCCGGTCTCGCATCTATGGAGATTGTGGGACTGCGGGCGATCGTCACGGCAGTGGCATTGTTTTTATATCTGCTTGCCTTTGACCGAAAGCTTTTTAAGATCCGATGGAAGGATATCTGGTGCTTTCTCGGAACGGGGATTTGCAGTATCGTCTTTTTTAACTACTGTTATTTTAAGGCGATCACGATGACGTCCCTTTCCGTGGCGGCAATTCTTCTTTACATCGCACCGGCGATCGTAATGTTGCTTTCCTACTTCCTTTTCGGGGAAAAATTGACAAAGCGCAAGCTGCTCTCGCTGGTGATGACCTTTGCGGGCTGTGTGCTGGTGACCGGGATCCTGACGGAGAGCGGTTCTATATCAGCCGGAGGAATTCTGGTGGGGCTGGGTGCAGGACTTGGCTATGCGTTGTATTCGATCTTCGGCCGTTATGCACTTGCAAAAGGATATGCGTCGCTGACGATCACGTTTTACACGTTTCTGATCGCAGCCATCGCTTCCTGCTTCCTGACGGATATGGGAAAGGTGGTACGGGTGGCGACGGACAGTGCAGGCAACTTTTTCTTCTGTCTGGCCTTCGGCGTGCTGTGTACGGTCGTTCCCTATCTGACCTATACCTTGGGGCTACAGTATGTAGAGAACGGAAAAGCGTCTATCATTGCATCCGTGGAGCCGGTAACGGCGACTTTGCTTGGTGCGCTTTTGTTTCATGAAAAACTTACGGTCACCGGAGTGCTCGGCGTTGTGCTGGTGCTGGCAGCGCTGGTGATCTGTAATGGCAATAAGAAAGAAGGAATGGAAAAATGATACAGGAACGATTAAAAAAACTGAGAGAAGCGATGAAAGAGGCGGGAATTGACTGTTATATCATCCCGACCTCGGACTATCACAACAGCGAGTATGTCAGTGAATTTTTCTGCGTGCGCAAATATTTCAGTGGCTTTACGGGATCTGCCGGTACCCTTGTCGTGTGGGCAGATACGGCGGCATTGTTTACCGACGGGCGTTATTTCATCCAGGCACAAGCGCAGCTGGCAGGCAGCGGCATCACGCTGATGAAAATGGGTGAAAAGGGTGTTCCAAAGCTCACGGAATATCTGGGGCAGGAGTTGAAGGAAGGCGGCACGATCGGCTTTGACGGCAGAGTGGTGACATCCAATGACGGCATAAAATATGAGGAGATCGCAGAGAAAAAAGGCGGACGCGTGATCTGGGACGTGGACCTGACAGAGGGTGTCTGGGAGGACCGTCCGGCGTTTCCTGCAACAGAGGTATGGTTGTTAGAAGGATCCTACTGTGGTGAGACTACGGAAAAGAAGTTGGCGCGGCTTCGGGAGAAGATGGCGCAGGAAAACGCAGATGTGCATATTTTGACAACGCTGGACGATATCGCATGGCTGTTCAATCTGCGTGCGGATGACGTGGAGTGTTGCCCGGTCTTCCTGTCATACGCGGTCATTACTGCAAAAGATGCGTATCTGTTTGCAAATGAGCGTGCTTTTTCGGAAGAAGTAAAAGCATATCTGACAGAAAACGGGATCACCCTAAAAGCATATGATTCCTTTTATAAATATGTGTTCGCATACTGCAGTGCGCACGAAGATGACAGGCTATTGCTCTGTGGGAAGCAGATCAATTACCGGCTGAAAAAAGAGATCGGTGATCAGATCACCATCTTGGACAAGCCAAATCCTACAACCCTCATGAAGGCGGTGAAAAACCCTGTCGAGCAGGAAAATCTGCGGAAAGCGCATTTGATGGATGCGGTTGCGGTGACAAAATTTATGTACTGGCTGAAGACATCCGTGGGCAAGGTGCCGATGACGGAGATCAGTGTTGCAGATCAGATCGAACAGTTCCGCAGGGAACATGCATCCTTTATCGAGCCGAGCTTCCATACCATCAGCGGTTATGGTGCCAACGGAGCCATCGTTCATTACAGTGCTACACCCGAAACTTGTGCGGACATCGAGGCAAAAGGAATGCTCATGATCGACAGCGGCGGTCACTACTATGAGGGAACGACGGACATCACGAGAACCTTCATACTTGGTGAGATCACAGAGCAGATGAAGCAGGATTTTACACTGGTCGTCCGTGCGATGCTGCGGCTCAAGGACACGCGCTTTTTATACGGCTGCACCGGAGCGAATCTGGATCTGGCTGCCCGGGAGGTGTTCTGGGAAAAAGGCCTGGACTACAAGCACGGCACCGGACACGGCGTCGGCTATCTCATGAACGTGCACGAAGGTCCCAACAGTTTCCGTTACAAGGTGGCTGACATGCCGGAGAACTGGGTATTTGAGGAAGGGATGGTGACCACCGATGAGCCCGGCATCTATATCGAGGGCAGCCACGGTGTGCGCATCGAAAATGAGCTGCTCTGTCGCAAGGGAGAGGAAAACGAGTACGGACAGTTCATGTATTTCGAGAACCTGACCTATGTGCCCATCGACCTGGACGGCATTGATCCTTCCGCAATGGAACCGAAGGAGATCGAGTCACTCAACCGTTTTCATCAGGATGTGTATGAAAAGCTCGCGCCGTATTTTGCTGGTGAAGAGCTTGCGTGGCTGAGAGAAGCGACAAGAAAAATTTCATAATAATTCATTTTATAACCCCCGAAATCGTCTTTTTGAGCAGATCCTTTTTTAGAAGGAAACTGAGGTGAAAAGAATGACGGGGGTTTTTGATTTCTCGGTTGAAAAGGCTAAAGTTTGATGTTATACTTAAAAAGCATATGTGTGCATTGAAATAGGAAAGACAAATGCCAAAAGGCTTAAAAACAGGAGGATCTGATAAAATGGAAGCTTACAAGAAAGAATTTATTGATTTTATGGTAGACAGTCAGGTGTTAAAATTCGGTGATTTTACGTTGAAAAGTGGACGGAAATCGCCGTTTTTCATGAATGCAGGTGCTTATGTGACCGGAACACAGCTCATGAAGTTGGGTGAGTATTATGCAACTGCGATCCACGAAAACTTCGGGGATGATTTTGATGTGCTGTTCGGACCTGCATACAAGGGAATCCCGATCAGCGTTGTGACAGCAATTGCTTACAGCAAACTGTACGGAAAAGAGATCCGTTACTGTTCTGACAGAAAGGAAGAAAAAGATCACGGAGCAGATAAGGGAAGTTTCCTCGGCAGCAGCTTGAAGGATGGTGACAGAGTGATCATGATCGAGGACGTTACCACTTCCGGAAAATCCATGGAAGAGACGGTTCCAAAGGTAAGAGGTGCTGCAAATGTTGAGATCCTGGGTCTCATGGTATCTTTAAACCGTATGGAGGTCGGTCTTGGCGGCGAGAAGAGCGCACTGGACGAGATTCAGGAGAAATATGGTTTCCGGGCTTGTGCGATCGTGACTATGGCAGAGGTCGTGGAAGCGCTTTACAACAAGCCGGTAAACGGAACCGTGCTCATTGACGATGAATTAAAAGCACGGATCGATGAATACTATAAGCAGTACGGAGTAAAGGAAGTATAAGTATTCATGAAAGACCGGCAGGTAGATGATGGGACATATGTGGTTGGCTGGTGCATGTTCATTGTGTATCTCTTGTCACTGGCATATTTTTTGTTTTTCGCGGAAGCGACCGGACGGACGTTTACGGAGCGGACCTATCAGTACAATCTGATACCTTTCCATGAGATCCGGCGTTTCCTGACCTATCGCAGACAGCTCGGTTTTGCGGCAGTCACACTCAATCTGGTGGGAAATGTGCTGGCGTTTGTTCCCTTTGGACTGTTCTTGCCTCTGCTTGTGAGGCGGGTGCGGTCTATGGGAAAGACATTGCTGCTCGGTTTTGAATTTTCACTGCTGGTGGAAATCGTACAGCTTTTCAGTAAGGTGGGCAGCTTTGATGTGGATGATATTATATTAAATACGCTGGGCGTATTTGCCGGGTATGTGCTGTTTTGGCTGATGCGCGTTTTGCACTCGCATAAAAACGGAGATGGGTTGACACATGAGACGAAATAATAAAAGTGTAAAGTTTACGAATAAGAGCTATTCAAAGCCGGGCATTGCATCGCTGGTAATTTCAATATTTTCACTGATCTGGCTGGTTTATGCGGTCTTCCGGACATATCTGGCGGGAGATGCTGCAGGCAATGTGCTGGGTGGTGTGGGAATGCTGGCACTGGTGTTGCAGATATTTGCATTGGTGTTTGCGGTGCGCGCACTGCGTGAGGATGATGTGTTCAGAGGGATTCCAAAGGCGGCGGTCGTGACGGCGGTCGTGTTGCTTTTGCTGTGGGCAGGAGTCTACGGACTTGGAATATATTCTGCATTTGTATAATTTATGTAACTATTCAGAACCGTAGGATGTTTGTGATCGAGCCGGGGTAAATAGTTACTGATCTTAGGAAGGAAATGATAAAATGGGTTATCGAGAGGAATATCGGGAAGCAAATGAGGAAGTAAGGGAGCGTTATGAGCTGGTGATGGATCGGATCCTGGAGCTTCGGACCGAGCATAACGTAGAGGAGAAATATTGGCCCTATTTTCGCAGGCTCGCCGATATTTTTATGATGGTAGATGAGACCTTGAAAAAAGAGGAAAGCGGTGCGCTGGATCAGAGAGATCTCTCCGAGTGCGAGGAGATGAGCTGGCAGTTTTATTATGAGCTGCAGGAGGGCAATTATGACCGGTGCTATGCGAATCCGACAGTGGCAGTAGAGCTTTTGGGCGAGGAGTTTGGTCAGATGCTCTGCTTTTTATATACGGAGCTGCGGGCGGCGATCCCCTATGCATTTGAGGGCAGGAAACGTGACATCACCATCCTGTGTGAGCTGTTTGTGCAGATCTACAATTGCTTTGAGTCTGAGGAGGGCGCAGACAAGAAGGAGATCGAGCAGATCATTTACTGGTTTTTCCATGACTATAGCGAGATCTTTGTGGAGCAGAGCGTGCGGGAGATGCTTGACCCGTCGCTGGATTTCTTTACAAAGATCGTGATGGAGTCAGAGCTGACAGACCTAAGCTACCTGTATCGCTATGGCGAATATATCAGCAGCAGTGAACTTCAGGTGGCGGAATATCTGAATTCGTTGCCGGAAGAGCAGATCCAGTCGATGGCGGATACTTATACAGAGGGCTATCGGATCGGGTTTGAGGTGACCGGAAAGGATCTCAGCAAAAAGAAAACTGTTGATGTGCGCTATCCCATCGGATTTGAGCGTATGGTGCGTGCAGCCATCAAAAACTTTGAGAAGATGGGGCTGCAGCCGGTCATTTACCGCGACAGCATCAATTCCATGGGCAATCGCGGAAACGGGAAAAAAGGCTGTTTTGTGAAGTCTGTCAACCGTCAGTTCGATTACGATCACAAATCCGACCGCGCCTTTTATCTGGATAAGGCTTTCGTGGAGCGAAGATTGGAAGTGTTGCGCACTTCATATGAAAAATACAAAGATCTGGCGGCAGTCTACGCAGGCCCGGCAGTGATCGAGACCTTCGGCGAGACTCCGTTCCAGCCGAAAAACAACCCGGCTGCCCTGAATTACACAGACAAGCAGCAGGAACTGAACGTGTACAATGCCAGTGCAAGTGCACAGATCACGAATCAGTATA
The DNA here is from genome assembly GCA_945828315.1 of uncultured bacterium. GTDB lineage: Bacteria > Bacillota > Clostridia > Lachnospirales > Lachnospiraceae > W0P33-017. The sequence continues at coordinate 44,109 of CALZQA010000005.1, forward strand.
TCAAGGGTGAGGAGCGCAGTTTCACGATCATCGCCTACCCAATCCCTGCGATAGGCAGAAATTTCAAGGAGATCTTTGCACGGACGGTGGAGATCAATACGCTGGATTACATGCTTTACCGTGATATGCAGCAGAAGATCATCGATGTGCTTGATCTGGCTGATCATGTGCATATTAAGGGAAAGGGAAAGAATCATACGGATCTGACCGTGAAGATCCATCAGCTGAGCGATCCGGCGAGCCAGACGGCTTTTGAGAACTGTGTGGCGGATGTGAATATTCCGGTTGGCGAGGTGTTTACTTCTCCGGTGCTGGCGGGTACAAACGGAACGCTGCATGTGACGAAGGTATTTTTGAATGAACTGGGTTATGAGAACCTTTCATTGACATTTGAGGATGGTATGGTGAAGGATTACAGCTGCAGCAATTTTGCAAGTGCGGCGGAAAATCAGAAGTATATTCATGAGAACCTGCTCATGCATCACGATACGCTGCCGATGGGCGAATTCGCCATCGGAACAAACACGACTGCTTACCGCATGGCGCGTGATTTTGACATTGCGGATAAGCTGCCGATCCTGATCGCGGAGAAGACGGGTCCTCATTTTGCAGTGGGCGATACCTGCTATTCCCACGCGGAGGATACGCCGGTGTTCAATCCGGACGGCAAGGAGATCATCGCGAGAGACAATGAAGTTTCTGTTCTGCGAGGGGAGGATCTGTCCAAGGCATATCTCAACTGTCATACGGATATCACGATCCCTTACGATGAGCTGGATTCCATCATTGCCGTCGAGGCGGACGGCACGGAACATCCGATCATTCTGGATGGACGGTTTGTCGTGCCCGGCACGGAGGAACTGAACCGGCCGCTGGAGTAGGGAAAAGAAGTGTTTGCCTGCTGGTGTCGGTACAGACATAAAATTCAGGCAAAAAGCACTTCCCCCGGAAAACAGTGTATGTTAGAATAGTAGCGGCTACGGGCAACTGTAGTCTGAAAGTTCTTAATTATAATGAACGGCAATATTTTATAGAAACAAAAAATGATCACCATAGAAGAAGGAGAACAATTATGGCAAAAGTAGGAATCGTCATGGGCAGCGACTCAGATATGCCCGTTATGGCAAAGGCAGCAGACATTCTGGACAAGCTGGGCATCGATTATGAGATGAATATCATCTCTGCCCACAGAGAGCCGGAGGAGTTTTTTGAGTATGCAAAGACTGCAGAGGAGCGGGGCTATAAAGTCATCATTGCAGGTGCAGGCATGGCAGCACATCTGCCGGGCATGTGCGCAGCAATCTTCCCGATGCCGGTCATCGGAATCCCGATGCACACCACATCCTTAGGTGGAAGAGATTCACTTTATTCCATCGTACAGATGCCCACCGGAATTCCGGTAGCGACGGTAGCGATCAACGGCGGTGCCAACGCGGGACTGCTGGCTGCAAAGATCCTTGCGACAAGCGATGCGGCACTTTTGGACAAGCTGAAAGCATATTCCAAGGAGTTGAAGGAGCAGGTTGTGGCAAAGGATGCCAAGTTGCAGGAAGTTGGATATAAAAATTACTAATAAATAAACATTCAGGAGGAACAGAAATGGATTACAAGCATTCAGGAGTGGATATCGAGGCAGGCTACAAGTCCGTCGAGTTGATGAAGGAGTATGTAAAAGGAACCATGCGCCCGGAAGTATTGGGCGGCTTAGGCGGATTTTCCGGTGCATTTTCACTGGACAAGATCAAGGAAATGGACGAGCCGGTATTACTTTCCGGAACGGACGGCTGCGGAACGAAGGTAAAGCTGGCGTTTCTTATGGACAAGCATGATACCATCGGTATTGATGCGGTGGCAATGTGCGTGAATGATGTGGCGTGTGCAGGCGGTGAACCGCTGTTCTTCCTTGATTATATTGCATGCGGAAAAAATTATCCGGAAAAGATCGCGACGATCGTCAGCGGTGTAGCGGAGGGTTGCAAGCAGTCCGGCTGTGCACTGATCGGCGGTGAGACCGCAGAGCATCCGGGGCTGATGCCTGAGGATGAATACGATCTGGCAGGCTTTGCAGTTGGTGTCGTTGACAAAAAAGACATCATCACAGGCGAAGATTTAAAAGACGGCGATGTATTGATCGGTATGGCTTCTACCGGTGTACATTCCAATGGTTTTTCACTGGTACGCAAGATCTTTAAAATGGACAAAGAGACATTGAATACATATCATGAGGAGCTTGGAAAGACACTTGGCGAGGCACTTCTTGCACCCACACGTATCTATGTAAAAGCGTTGAAAAACGTAAAGGAAGCAGGTGTGCGCGTAAAGGCATGCAGCCACATTACTGGCGGCGGCTTCTATGAGAACATTCCCCGTATGCTTCCGGAAGGCAAGCATGCTGTGATCGAGAAAAACAGTTATCCGATCCCTCCGATCTTTACCATGATGGCAAGAGAGGGTGATGTGGAAGAGCAGATGATGTACAACACCTACAACATGGGTCTTGGAATGATCGTTGCGGTTGATCCCGCAGATGTGGATAAGGCAATGGAGGCAATGAAGGCAGCAGGCGATACCCCGTACGTGGTAGGTAAGATCACAGACGGAGAAAAGGGAGTGACCTTATGTTAAAATTAGCAGTCTTAGTGTCCGGCGGCGGCACCAATCTGCAGGCAATCATCGATGCGATCGACGCGGGAACGATCACAAATGCGAAGATCGACGTGGTGATCAGCAACAATGTGAATGCATATGCGCTGGAGCGCGCAAAAAATCATGGCATTGAGGGTATGTGCATCTCGCCGAAGTCTTATGAGAGCAGGGAGCAGTTCAACGATGTGCTGACACAGACGATCGTAGATCGCGGGATCGATCTGGTCGTTCTGGCAGGTTACCTGGTGATCATTCCGCCCCAGCTTATTGCGGCTTATAAAAACAGGATCATCAACATTCATCCGTCACTCATTCCCTCTTTTTGCGGAACGGGTTATTACGGTCTGAAGGTACATGAAGCAGCATTAAAACGCGGTGTCAAGGTAACCGGAGCGACCTGTCATTTTGTGGATGAGGGCACGGACACCGGCCCGATCATTTTGCAGAAAGCAGTGGAAGTCTTGCCGGATGACACGCCGAAAAGTCTGCAGCAGCGCGTGATGGAGCAGGCAGAGTGGGTGATCATGCCAAAGGCGATCGATCTGATCGCAAACGGAAAGATCTGTGTTGAGGACGGTGTCGTGAAGATTCTGTAGTAGGCTGGTTACAGGCCGATACACTATAAAGATAAATTTTAGGAGGCAAATACCATGAAGGTTTTGATCGTAGGAAGCGGCGGACGTGAGCATGCCATCGCAATGGCAGTCGCAAAGAGTCCGAAAGTAGATAAAATATATTGCGCACCCGGAAATGCAGGTATCGCAGCGCAGGCAGAGTGTGTGCCCATCACGGCGATGGAGTTTGATAAGCTGGCGGATTTTGCACAGGAAAAAGCCATCGATCTGACGATCATTGGTATGGATGATCCGTTGGTGGGCGGTATCGTGGATGTGTTTGAGGCACGCGGACTGCGTGTGTTCGGACCCCGTAAAAATGCGGCGATCCTGGAGGGCTCCAAGGCATTCTCCAAGGAACTGATGAAGAAATATAACATTCCGACAGCAGGCTATGAGACATTTGATGATGCAGATGCTGCACTTGCATATCTCGAGACCGCAAAGCTTCCGATCGTCTTAAAGGCTGATGGACTGGCACTGGGCAAGGGCGTGCTGATCTGCAACACGCTGGAGGAGGCAAAGGAAGGCGTAAAGGAGATCATGCAGGATAAGAAGTTCGGCACAGCCGGAAACCGTATGGTCGTGGAGGAATTTATGACCGGACGCGAGGTCTCTGTGTTGTCTTATGTGGATGGAAAGACTATCAAGATCATGTCCTCCGCACAGGACCACAAGCGTGCACAGGATGGCGATCAGGGACTCAACACCGGCGGAATGGGAACTTTCTCGCCCAGCCCCTTCTATACAAAAGAAGTAGACGAGTTCTGTAAAAAATACATTTATCAGGCAACGGTTGATGCCATGGCAGCAGAGGGAAGAGAATTCAAGGGAATCATCTTCTTCGGACTGATGCTGACGGAAGACGGACCGAAAGTGCTGGAGTACAATGCACGTTTCGGTGATCCCGAGGCACAGGTAGTGTTGCCCCGTATGAAAAATGACATCGTTGAAGTGATGGAGGCATGTATCGACGGCAGACTGGATACGATCGATCTGCAGTTTGAGGATAATGCAGCTGTCTGCGTGGTACTGGCATCCGATGGTTATCCGGTCAGCTACAAGAAGGGATATCCCATCACCGGATTTGAGAAATTTGAGGGCAGAGATGACCGTTTCTGTTACCATGCAGGAACTGCCTTTAATGACAAGGGCGAGATCGTTACAAACGGTGGACGTGTGCTGGGCATTACGGCAACCGGCGCAGATCTGAAGGAAGCCCGCGCGAATGCGTATGCAGCCACCGAGTGGATCTCTTTTGAGAACAAATACATGAGACACGATATCGGCAAAGCAATCGATGAGGCATAACTATGAGTTTGGCAGATGAGCTTTTTATCGCAATGTGCCGTGATATTCTGGATAACGGCACGAGCACGGAGGGCGAGAAGGTGCGCCCGCACTGGGAAGATGGCAGCAGCGCCTACACCATCAAAAAATTCGGCGTGGTGAACCGCTATGACCTCTCAAAAGAGTTCCCGGCGCTGACACTGCGCCGGACTGCGATCAAGAGTGCAACGGACGAGATCCTCTGGATCTGGCAGAAAAAGTCCAATAACATTCATGATCTGCACAGTCACATCTGGGACGAGTGGGCAGATGCGGACGGATCTATCGGAAAGGCATACGGCTATCAGCTTGGTGTGAAGCATCAGTATAAAGAGGGCATGATGGATCAGGTGGACCGTGTGATCTACGACCTGAAAAATAATCCCTTCAGTCGCCGGATCATGACGAATATCTATGTGCATCAGGATCTGCACGAGATGAATCTCTATCCTTGTGCTTACAGCATGACTTTCAATGTGACGCAGAAAAGGGGAGACGATAAGCTGACGTTAAATGCCGTGTTAAACCAGCGCTCCCAGGATGTGCTGACGGCAAACAACTGGAATGTGTGTCAGTATGCCGTACTTCTGCACATGCTGGCACAGGTGTGTGACATGCGTGTGGGCGAGCTGGTGCATGTGATCGCGGATGCGCACATTTATGACAGACATGTTCCGCTGGTGGAGGAGCTGATCTCCCGGGAGCCGCATCCGGCACCGAAGTTCTGGATCAACCCGGATGTTAGGGATTTCTATGAATTTACGCGGGATGATGTGAAACTCATCGACTACGAGACAGGACCGCAGATCGAGAACATTCCGGTAGCTATTTAAGGAGATAACCATGAATTTAATTGCAAACGTAGACATAAACTGGGCAATAGGAAAAAACAACCAGCTGCTGGTAAAGATCCCGGCGGACATGAAATTTTTCCGCGAAACGACGACCGGAAAGGTGGTCGTCATGGGACGCAAGACGCTGGAGAGCTTTCCCAATGGACAGCCCCTGAAAAACCGTACCAATATTGTGCTCACACATGACCGCAGCTATCAGGTGAAGGAAGCGATCGTCGTTTACTCTATGGATGAACTGCACGAGGAGTTGAAAAAATACCCTTCCGAGGATATCTATATTATCGGCGGCGAGAGTATTTACCGGCAGCTGGTGGACGAGTGCGACGTGGCACATATCACAAAGGTGGATTTTGCCTACGATGCGGATGCACACTTCCCGAATCTGGACGAAAAGCCGGAGTGGAGGATCACACAGGACAGCGAGGAGCAGACCTACTTTGATCTGATCTACCATTTTTATAAGTACGAAAAACAAAAATGATGCATCGATCGCTGTGAGGGAACCGAACAGATATGGAAAATTTTATATACAGTATCAACGTCACCATGCCGATCTTCCTCGTCATGATGATCGGTTGGTTTTTAAAGCAACGGGGCATGCTGGATGAACATTTTGTCTCCGTTGCAAACAAATTTAACTTTCAGGTCACACTGCCGTTTCTGGTGTTCAAGGATCTGTCAGCGGTCGATATCAAGGCCGTTTTTGATCTGAAATACGTGTTATATTGCGCACTGGTCACCACCGTGTGCTTTTTTGTCATATGGGGCGGCGCAAAGCTGTTTTTGAAGGATCAGTCCATGACCGGTGCCTTTGTGCAGGCATCCTTTCGCAGCAGCGCGGCTGTAATGGGGCTTGCCTTTATTGAAAATATTTACGGTCCCTCCGCAATGGGACCGCTCATGATCATCGGAGCAGTACCGCTCTACAATATCTTTTCGGTCATCGTTCTCACCTTTGAGGCGGAGGATGACGGCGGGGAAAAAGATATGAGCAGACTGAAGCAGGCGGGGATCAATATCCTGAAAAATCCCATCATTATTGCCATCGTTCTCGGACTGATCGTAGCGTACTTTCAGATCGATTTTCCGACGATCGTGGACAATACGGTGAATAACATCGCAAAAATGGCGACTCCGTTGGCACTGATCGGCATGGGCGCGGGCTTTGAAGGGCGAAAGGCGCTTGCAAAGATCAAACCGACGATCGCTGCATCGCTCATTAAGCTGGTGCTGCAGCCGCTGGTGTTCATCCCACTTGCCGTGGTAATGGGCTTTACCGGGGAGAAACTGATCGGCATTCTGGTTATGCTGGCAGCACCCGCGACACCAAGCTGTTATATCATGGCAAAAAATATGAAAAATGACGGTGTGCTGACTGCCAGTATTGTTGTGACGACAACTTTGCTTGCGGCATTTACCTTGACAGGATGGATTTTTGTGTTAAAATGCTTACAACTTATCGGTTAGCAGGTGCTTGCCATGTGAGTTGTGAGATGGAAATTAGGAGATGAAAGATATATGGATATTACCGGAAAGAAATTGTTTGTGAAAGCGATGCGCGAGGAGGGCGTGGACACGATCTTCGGCTATCCCGGAGGAATGGTCACGGACATCTTTGATGAATTATATAAGGCAGACGATATTCACCTCGTTCTGCCGCGGCATGAGCAGGCGCTGATCCATGAGGCAGAAGGGTATGCGCGCGCCACCGGAAAGGTGGGCGTTTGTATCGTTACGAGCGGTCCCGGTGCGACCAATATCGTGACCGGTCTCGCGGATGCGCATTATGACAGTATTCCACTCGTTGTGATCACCGGTCAGGTACCCTTAAAACTCATCGGAAACGATGCATTTCAGGAGGTGGATATTGTCGGCATGACACGCAGTATCACAAAGTACGGTGTGACGGTACGTGACCGCGCAGAGCTTGGAAAAATCTTAAAAATGGCATTTTATATTGCGAAGAGCGGAAAACCCGGACCGGTTCTGATCGATCTGCCGAAGGACATTCAAAATGAGCCCGGGGATGCGGAGTACCCTGCAAAAGTATCGATCCGCGGTTATAAACCAAATACTTCGGTCCATGTGGGACAGCTGAAAAAGGCATATAAGTTACTGCATTCGGCAAAGAAACCGCTGATCCTTGCGGGCGGAGGTGTACATATTTCCGGAGCAGAGGATCTCTTGTGTGAGTTTGCGGAAAAGACACATGTGCCGGTGGTGACCACTGTTATGGGCAAGGGTGTGATGCCGGTGGGACATCATCTGTATGTGGGTAACTGTGGTATGCACGGAAGATTTGCGGCAAACAAGGCAGTCAGTGAGTGTGATGTGCTCTTTTCCATCGGAACCCGTTTTAATGATCGTATCACCGGGGATCTGGAGGAGTTTGCCCCCAATGCAAAGATCGTGCATATCGATATTGCTACTGCCTCTATCTCAAGAAATGTTGTGGTGGATGTGCCGGTGGTGTCCGATGCGCGTCTGGCGCTGGAAACGATGATGGAGTGGGCGAAACCCCGCAGCACAAAGGCGTGGCGTGATACGATCGCAGCGTGGGAGCAGGAAAATCCTCTCTGCATGCGGGGAGATAAGGGTATGAGCCCCCAGATGATCATGGAGGAGATCAACAAGGCATATGATTCCGGTATCGTGGTCACGGATGTGGGACAGCATCAGATGTGGGCTTCACAGTTTCTGGATTTCGGACCGGAAAAGAAGTTTATCACTTCCGGAGGACTGGGTACGATGGGCTTTGGTTTCCCGGCAGCCATCGGCGCAAAGATCGGTGCGCCGGATAAGGATGTTGTCTGTATTTCCGGTGACGGAGGTATGCAGATGAATATTCAGGAGCTGGCTACGGCAATCGTGGAGGAGGTTCCCATCACTGTATGTATCCTGAACAATTATTATCTCGGCATGGTGCGTCAGATGCAGCAACTGTTCTATGGTAAGCGCTACAGCGCGACCTGTCTGCGCAGGAGAAAGAGCTGCCCTGCAGACTGTAAGGGTCCGAATAAAAACTGTCCGCCCTATGAGCCGGACTTTGTGAAGCTGGCGGAGAGCTACGGTGCGCACGGTATCCGCGTGACCGAAGCGTCAGAGATTGCGCCCGCGTTGGCACAGGCAAAGGCAAATACAGATGCACTTACGGTCATAGAGTTTTTGATCGCCACGGATGAGCTGGTACTTCCCATGGTAAAGAGTGGAAACCCGATGAGCGAAATGATTTTGAGATAAAGGAGGCGGTATTATGATCGATCGAAGCATGAAAAACCGATGGATTGCACTGTATGTGGAAAATACCGTCGGCGTTCTGGCAAAGGTGTCCGGACTTTTTTCCGGGAAATCTTATAATTTACAGTCCCTGACTGTTGGTACGACGGAGGATGATACCGTGTCGCGTATGACGATCTGCGTGACGAGCGATGATGTGACCTTTGAGCAGATCAAAAAGCAGCTCAACTGTATGATCGAGGTCATCAAGGTCATTGATCTGACGAATGTTCCGATCCATATGAAGGAGATCCTGTTTGCAAAGGTGAAGGATATTTCTGCGGAGGAAAAACTGGAGGTATTCCAGATCGCGCAGGTATTTGAAGTGAAGGTGAAGGATATCGGAACAGACAGCGTGCTGTTGGAGTGTATGCTCACCGAGCGGCGTAACAACGAGCTGATCGCGCTGCTCCGTTCCAAATTCAAGAACATCGAGATCGTGCGCGGCGGAGCTGTGGCAATCGAATCTATAAGTACGTCCTGCAGATAAGATCAATAAAAAAAGGAGATGTGTTTTCTGTGCTTTCGTGCGAGCCTGTCAAGGCGAAGTGCAGCACAGAAAATATATCTCCTTTTACATGGATCATATGTCCGGGATACCAATTTACCTGGCGAGTATTTCAGTCACTTCCGCAACATACATCGTGTGGTAATCTTTATCCTTATACCACGTGCTGTCGATAGCATCATCGATAAATTGCTCCGGCAGGATCTTTGTGGCGGACATCTTCCGGCAAACCAGTACGAGATTACCCTCGTCAATATAAGGTGTGCCGTCAGATGCATAGTCCACGTGCATTTTAGCGTTGGCAATCTTGTCTTCCTTGCGGCCGGAAACGGCACCGAAATATTTCAGGGCAAGTTTGTTTTCCTTATTCTGTTTGTCAAAGAAAGTCAGCGAGAAGGTGTCATGGCTGTCGATAAATTCCTTTGTGTAACGGCTGTCCCGAATAAACACGCTGACGACATTTTTGCCCCAGAGTACACCGATCGTACCCCAGCTGGCAGTCATGGTATTCGCTTTTTTATTGTCCCCTGCAGTCACTGCCATCCATTCTGTTCCGATCTTGGTAAACGGATTGATTTCAAGAAGATCTGCGGGATAGGGTTGAAATGAATGCATAAAAATCGCTCCTTTTCCTAACGATGATGAAGGGATTCATCTGTTTTTCTGTTAAAACTTGATATAAGAATACCATATTCGTGTCGTGTATGCAAAAACTTTGTACAAAAATGAGAATCTTTTAGAAACAGCTTGCAAAATCCGAAAACATTGTGTAGAATTAAAAAGTAGTGGAATGTGGTTGTATGACCGATTCTGTTAGAACGGATCATAGATCTGGAAGTATTTTATGAGAAATATGAAATAGAAATAGAGTAAAGGATGGATAAGATATGGCTAAGAGAATCTTGATCGCAGATGATGCAGCATTTATGCGGATGATGTTAAAAGATATTTTGACCAAGGGCGGTTACGAGATCGCTGGAGAAGCGGCTGACGGTAACGAGGCGCTTTCAAAATATAAGGAGTTGAAGCCCGACCTTGTAACGATGGACATCACAATGCCTAACTGTGATGGCATTCAGAGTCTGAAGCAGATCAAGGCAGCAGATGCAGGAGCAAATGTTGTAATGTGTTCTGCAATGGGACAGCAGGCAATGGTTATCGAGGCGATCCAGAGCGGTGCGAAGGATTTCATCGTAAAGCCGTTCCAGGCTGACCGCGTATTGGAGGCTATCAAAAAGATCCTTGGTGAATAGTACATACAAAAGCATATAGAAAAGCGTCCGTTTATGCGGACGCTTTTCTATATGCAAAAACTCCCTTTATACCAGCTCTGCAATTCGGCTGACGGCGACATAGATCTCTGAGATCTTATACCAGGTCGGATAGTCGACGATGCCGGTGGCAGGCAGACCGAATACAGACTGGAATTTCTTCACAGCATCGCGGGTGGCAGTACCAAAAATGCCATCGGCTGTGACTGTAGGAATGGCAGGGTAGTTCTGGTGGATGCGGTTTAATTGTTGCTGCATCTGGCGCACTTTCGAGCCGCTGGAGCCGACAGACAGATCGTAACCCGGCCAGGAGGAAGGAATGCCAGAGATCTCATCGGCAGTGTTGACGTAAATGCTGCTTCCGTAATAATTGCGCAGGATCTGGATCGCCGAATAACCCTGATCCCCCAGATATTTGGAGCCCCACTGGGACAGCCAGTTCGGACAGATGACATTCCTGCCGTCACAATACTGTGTCAGGATCGGCTGAATCACATTGGGGCGCGAGAGAAAGTTCTCAAACATCTCATCCACGACACGGGAGATCGTATCATAGATCGTTCGTCCGTAGGACCATTTCTGATCGTAGGCAGTGGAGGAAGTGATGGTAAAGTTGTAGCCTTTATTTCTGTACCATTCTGTAAAAACACGGTTTAAAGTAAAGGACATGATCGCCAACACGTTGGCGCGGATCGTGGAATCCGGCCATGTAGCATAGATCTCGCTGGATGCAACATTTTTGATGTAATCCTTGTATCGGACATAGTAATCGTTGGCGCGTGAATCAGTGGGCGGACCATCATGGACAACAACGAATTCCGGAATGACTACACGACTCAAAACGATCTCGCCGGTTTCCTCTATCGGTTTGATCTCCGATTCCTCAATCTTTGGAGGATAATCGCCAAAAAGTGTGTTGACCGGAATGTCAATGCTTTCGCGGAATCTGCCGGCATAGTCGAGCGGTGTCAGGACTACATTCTGGATGGCCTTGATCGTGGAGAATACCTCTATTCCTGAAATGTTTAATGGCTGATAACCCTCAGCCCGTATCTGGATCGTGTATAGGGAAAACGGCTGATTTTCCTGAGAGGAGTCCAGACTGTATTCAACTGGTGGTGCATCCAGTGTTACCGTCTGCGTCTGTCCGGATTCATCGGTCTGTAACGATTCCAGCGTGGCATCAGGATCTCCGCTATAGCTGAGTGTGATCGTAGCCCCCTTGATCGGTGTATTTTGCACCCGGGAGGTCACGTTGACCTGCAGGGTGCCGGTATCTGTGGCTTCCTGCATTGCATATAATTGTTTCATGCAAAAACTCCCAAACGTCATTACTCCATTATATCCAAAGTGTAAAAAAAGGTTCCACAAAAAGAGGAAAAGTGTGGCATTATGTGAATGGGTGTGATAAAATGAAGCAGGATATATTCAGGGGGGAGGTCACATAAGTGACAGCTTTTACAAAAGCGAAAGCCTTGGTTTTTCAGGAACCTCAAAATAAAAATGAGTCACCAAAGGTGGCAGTGGTACTGCGTATCTCATGTCTGCTGTTTATGTTGTATCTTTTGAGCGCAGGTGTTGGTTTTGCGATCATGAAACGTCCGTATCTGACAATTTTCAGCGCGTTGTTTCTGATTTTGTATGCTTATGGGTTTTACTGTTCCTATCAGGATCGGATGTCATCAGCATTTTTGCTGCTGAATATTAATACACTGCTATGGGTGGTCATGTTTTACGCGATCTTTGGAGAAGGTACAGGTGTACAGCACTTTATTTTTGCATTGATCCTGGTAGATCTTCTGCTGGACCGTCGCCATCCGATCATCCTGATTCTGGGCCTGTATCTGGTCAGGCTGGCATTGTATGTCGGAAGGCTGACCTGTTTACCGTTAACAGTGGAGGGAATGCTGGGCGGGCTGGAGATTTACATGTATGTGCTTAGCGTGGTTATCGAGTGTGCCACCATATTATTTACCGGCATCTATTTTACAAAGGATGCTTTTCAGATGGAGAGCAGATTGCAGGAGTATAATAAGGAGCTCCGGCATGTTGCGTCCACAGATCCTCTGACAAAGATATGGAATCGCTTCCGGATGCTGGAGCATGTGGAAAAATGCCTGAAAAAATACCGCAAAGGTGAAATGCAGTTTCTGTCACTGGCGATCGGTGATATTGATTTCTTCAAACATGTCAATGATACTTACGGACATGAGTGCGGTGATGAAGTGCTACGGTCTCTGGCGCATCTGTTTGATGAGGAGACGCACGGAATCGGGGCGGTAGCCCGCTGGGGCGGTGAGGAGTTTTTGTTCCTCTTTGAGAATATGAACGGTGATGATGCATGGACAGCGCTGTCGCTGATCCAGACAAAACTGAATCGTCTGGATATTCCGTATGAGGGTGAGATGCATCGCGTGACGATGACCTTTGGTCTAACAGAATATGATTTTCATCTTTCTCTGGATGATAATATTAAGCAGGCAGATGATAAGCTGTACAAAGGTAAAGAAAACGGTCGGGATCGCATTGTATATTAAAAATAAAGCATTTTGAGGGAGTCTTTTGCGTGAAGGCTTCCTTTTGCTTTTTGTTAGAAAGGGTGTAGCTATTCATTATGAGAAGAGAGGAAAAATGGGTAGTGCTGGCAAAATCGGCTGATTTTAACGGTATTGGAAAGACTTATGGCGTGGATCCGGTGATCGCGCGCATCGTGCGCAACCGGGAAGTCATTGATCCGGAGGAGCTGGAGGCTTATTTTCATCCGACGATCCACTGCCTGCATGATCCGGCGCTTTTAAAAGGTGCAAAGGAGGCGGCGGAGCTGTTGCAGCGAAAGATCCGGGAGCAGAAAAAGATCCGCATCATAGGCGATTATGATATTGACGGCATTTTCGCTACATATATTTTATATCATGGACTGACAGCATGCGGGGCTGTGGCAGACTACGCGCTTCCGCACCGTATCAATGACGGTTACGGGTTAAGCGAAAAGCTGATCCGCGAAGCGTGTGAAGCAGGCTGCGACACGATCCTTACCTGTGATAACGGGATCGCAGCAGCATCTGAGATCGCATATGCGAAATCCCTTGGAATGACTGTCATCGTGACAGATCACCACGAAGTACCACTGCGCTGGGAAGGAGAGACATCGACGGTGGTGTTGCCGGAAGCAGATGTCGTTGTAGATCCGAAGCAGCCGGGCTGCACGTATCCCTTCAAGGGTATCTGCGGAGCTGTGGTGGCGTGGAAGGTGCTGCAGCTTTTGCTGCGAGAGCTTGGCAGGGTGGATGACTGGAAGCAGTATCTCGCGTGCGCTGCCTTTGCGACAGTGGGTGATGTGATGGAACTGCGGGGAGAAAACCGTACCATCACGGCACTGGGTCTGGAGCAGCTGCGGCATACGGAAAATATCGGTCTGCAGGCGCTGATCCGTCAGAATAGTCTGGAACAGGAAGAAGTTCGGGCATATCATATCGGCTATGTCATCGGCCCTTGCATGAATGCCAGCGGAAGACTGGACACTGCGGAGCGCGCACTGAAACTGCTGCTGGAAAGCAGCCCGGAGCGTGCGAGCCTGTTGGCACAGGAACTGGTAGCGCTCAATGCAAGCCGAAAAGATCTGACGGCGAAGGGCTTTGAGGCAGCTGTGGAACTGGTTGAGTCACAACAGCTGTGGCAGAAGCAGGTACTTGTTGTTTATCTGCCGGAGTGCCATGAAAGTCTTGCAGGTATCATTGCGGGAAGACTGCGGGAGCGATATTATCGTCCGACCTTTGTGCTGACAAAAGGGGAGGATTGCATCAAGGGATCCGGGAGGTCGATTCCGGGGTATCATATGTACGGAAAACTGAGCCGGGCAGGAGATCTGCTTTTGAAGTTTGGCGGACATGCGATGGCAGCGGGGCTGTCAATCGCGGAGGAGCATGTCGGCAGGTTTGCAGAAATACTCAATGAGGATGCCGGACTTAGTGAGACGGACCTGATAGAAAAAATATGTATTGACGTTCCTATGCCGTTATCTTATATCAGTGAAACTCTTGTGGAGCAGCTTTCGGTGCTGGAGCCTTGCGGAAACGGCAATGAAAAACCGATATTTGCAGATCGGGAGCTGATCGCGAAGCGTGCATTTTATATAGGAAAGGAACGCAATATGCTGAAGCTTCAACTTGTCTGTGGAAACGGAACGATGGATGCGCTCTATTTTGGAGAAGCAGAGGAATTTTTGGATTATTATCGTGGAAAATACGGTGCAGATCAGGTGGATGCACTGATGTGTGGCAGACCGCAGCAGATGCGTTTTTCCTTCGTTTATTATCCGCAGATCAATCGTTATCAGGGCAGAAGCAGCCTGCAGATCGTGATCTCGCATTTCGCGTAACAGGCCATATGGGAAAATAGAGGTTGACTTTTTGCGGGTTTTAGTTCAAAATACCTATGCATACAAGACCATGTGACAAAGTGCTGACGCGCGGAGGATAAATCATGAATATTGCCGTACAGTGCTGCGGAATGGCAGTTCTTATCATTTTGTTTTTATTTTATATTCAAAAGAAAAATCTGGCAACACGGACGGAGCATGTGTTTAGATGTTCATTTCTGGCGATTGCATTCTGTCTGTTTATGGATATCTTATCAATCGTTGCGATTACGTTCCAAGCGAAGCTGTCGCTCTGGCTGGTGAATGCGGTATGCAAAATTTACTTGATGACGCTTGTTTTATCGATGCTTTTTGCACTGCTTTATATTTGGTCTGACATTTTGACAGAGGAAAAGCACTGGCGTTTGTGTGTGCGTGTCTGCAGCCTGTTTGCTCTGGCAATTTTCCTGTGTATCTGCACGGCACCGATCTCGATTTATAACAATCTGCTGACGAAGGAGACCTACACTTATGGTCCTGCGGTATTGATCACATATGCAGGCGTGATTGTGATGCTTATCAATAATATTGTATTATTGATCACGCAGAAAAAGATGAATGTCAGGCGCAGACGGGCAGTTGCGATCTGGATGGGTATGTGGATCTGTGCAGCAGTTGTGCAGTTTTTTCACAAGGAATTGCTGATCGTTGGTTTTGCTGCCGCGATGGGTATTATGGTCGTCTATCTGCAGTTTGAAAATCCGGAGTTGAATCTGGACCGGGAAACTGGCCTGTTCAATCAGGGGGCGTTCATGATGTATATGCAGCAGCTGTACGAGCAGAAGCAGGATCTGCCGGTGATGTCTGTACGTGTTTATCGTTTTCATGACGGAAAACAGCCGGAGGCTATGCAGGAACATATTATCCGCCAGCTGGCACGTATTTTGCTGGCAATGCCGAATCTTTATGTGTTTCGGGTGAATGAGGCAGAGCTGGTGCTGTTGTTCCGCAAAAAGGAAAGGGCAGAGCATGAGGCAGATGATATTTACCGCAGAATAGAGTCAGAATTCAGACTTTATGGGGATCATGTCTTTAAACCGTATTATTTTTATACAGATAGCTTGCAGATCGTCGGAAGTGGATCAGAGCTGCTGGAACTGATGCATTATGCGCGTGTAAAAAACGGTGAAGCTGCACTTGGAAAGTTTTTGAAGATTGATGCACAGACGGCGGAGCGCTTGTTTTACATTAAAAATATGGAGCACCAGATCAATGATGCACTGGAACAGGATCGGATCGTTGTATATTATCAGCCGATCTATTCCGTAAAAGAGCAGCGGTTTACCAGTGCCGAAGCCCTGGTGCGCATGATCGATGAGCAGGGGAATCTGGTCATGCCGGGGGAATTTATCTGGATCGCAGAAGAAAATGGCATGATCCGGAAGATCGGAATGCGTGTGTTTAAAAAAGTATGCCACTTTTTCATTGAGCAGAAACTGGATCAGTATGGCATAGAATATATAGAGGTCAATCTGTCGGCAATACAGGCCGCAGATGAGAATCTGGCCAGAGATTATATCCGGATCATGGACGAACAACATATCTCGCCAAAGCATATCAATCTGGAAATCACGGAATCTGCTTCTGTTAGTGCCAGCAATGTACTGTTGGATAATATGAATGTCCTGATGGGTCAGGGTGTCCGGTTTTCTTTGGATGATTTTGGAACCGGTCAGTCTAATCTGAATTATATTGTGGAGATGCCGGTCAATATCGTCAAATTTGACAGGGATATGACAAAAGCATATTTTGAAAACGGAAAAGCGAAGTATGTGATGGATGCAGCGATGCATATGATCCACGGGATGGATCTGGGCATTGTAGCAGAGGGCATCGAGACAGAACCTCAGCTTGAAACGATGAAAACGCTTGGAATACAGTACATACAGGGTTATTATTTTTCAAAACCGTTATCAGAACAGCATTTCTTGGATTTTATCAAAGAAAAGAATGCGGATGAAACAGGAGGCGTCGCATGATAAGAGAGGATTTTCACTTTTTATCAAAGGATGCAAAGACAAAAATACACGGTGTGCGTTGGATGCCAGATGACGGCGCTGTGCACGGCGTGATCCAGCTTGTACATGGGATGCAGGAATATATCGGTCGTTATGAAGAACTGGCAGGATTTTTGACGGGACACGGCTTTTTGGTGATAGGCCATGACCATCTGGGTCACGGACAGTCTGTGCGCGATGAGCGTCATCTGGGCTATTTTTGCAAGTCCAAGCCTTCGGATGTGCTGGTGGCGGATATTCATCAGGTGACCGCGATCACCAGAAGAGTATACCCGGATCTGCCTTACTTTATTTTTGGACACAGCATGGGTTCCTATCTGCTGCGCAAGTATCTTACCGTCTACAGTAAAGATGTGGATGGTGCGGTTCTTTGCGGAACCGGCAGCGTGCCGGATGCGACCTGTTATCTGGGCATGGCTGTCTGTGCCTTTATCGCGATGTTTCGGGGGTGGCATTATCGTAGCAGCTTTGTAAAGAAGGCTGCCTTCGGAAAATCTTATGCAAAGTTTTGTATGGATGGCAGTGTACCGGAAAATAGTTGGCTGTGCAATGATGCAGAGCGCGTGAAAAAGTATTACAGTGATCCGCTGTGCACCTTCGATTTTACACTGAATGGATTTTACGGACTGTTCTCTACCGTTTCTTATGATAATCAGGAAAAATATGTTAAACAGGTCCGTACAGATCTCCCCATTTTTATCATATCCGGATCGGAAGACCCGGTAGGTGATGCGGGGATTGGAGTCAAAAGAGTTTACCGGCAATATAAAAAAGCCGGATTAAAGGATGTTACAATGAAGCTGTACGAGGGCGATCGCCATGAGCTCGTCAATGAGCCTGATCGGGAAAACGTATATGCGGATATATGGGAATGGATAACTAGTCGTCTCTAAGGAGGGAAAACACTATGAAAAAGAGAAGCATGAAAAAATGGTTGGCAATGCTGCTGACCGCAGTTACCGTCTGCTCACTGGCAATGCCTGTGGCAGCAGAGGAAGTAGAAGGCGAGATCACAGAGGACGCCGAGGAAGAAGATGCTGCCGTGGAAGGCGAGATCACTGTTGACGAGGATGACAGTGAGCCTGTCGGTGAAGTGGAAGTTGAAACTGACGGGGTCAATGCAGATGACAATGTAGTGATCCAGGCGGATGACAAGCCATATCTCGCACTGGGAGAGAACCTTTCCGCAGACCAGCAGGCAAAGGTTCTCAGCCTGATGGGTATTGATGCGGCAAATCTGTCTGACTACAACGTGGTTTACATCACAAATGCGGAGGAGCATCAGTATCTGGATGAATATCTTCCTGCAGAGAAGATCGGAACGAAAGCACTTTCTTCGGTTGTGATCGTAAAGAGAGAAAAGGGAAACGGACTTAACATTTCTACAAAGAATATCAACTATTGCACCATCGGTATGTATAAGAATGCACTTGCAACTGCAGGTCTGGAGGATGCGGATATCATCGTGGCAGGTCCCAGCCCGATCTCAGGTACAGCGGCTCTGATCGGTGCCATGAAAGCATATTCCGAGATGACCGGCGAGCCGGTTGATGAGGAGAGTCTGGATGCGGCAATGAATGAGATCGTTGTTACCGGAGAACTGGCAGATATCATCTCTGATGCCGATGACGGCGAGGTGGAGGAATTCATCGCATACGTCAAGCAGAAGGTCTTAGAGGGCGGTTTAAAGGACGAGAGCAGTATCCGCAAATGTATTGACGACGCACTGAAGAAATATGATTTTTCCATGACCGATGATGAGAAAAATGAGCTGACGAATGTACTGATGAAGATCAGCAAGCTGGATATCGATGTGAATTCCCTGCTGGATCAGGCAAAGTCATTGTATGATCAGATCAAAAACTCTGACGATGCGCAGGGCTTTTTCGCAAAGATCTTTCAGAGCATCCGGGACTTCTTCAAGAATCTGTTCAACTGGTAAAATTAAATCTTTTGCTTGAGAAAAGCGATCAAACCATCCGCAAAGCGCGTCACACCGGGCATGGCCTGGACCGCTTTGCGGTTTTTTTCGTTAAATCCCACCAGTATGTTGTGGTTCGCTTCGGCGAGATAGTCAATGATACCGTCGATGTCAGATTTCATATTTTTTGGAAACTGAATGTATAAGTGTTTGTTTGCGGTAATGTGCAGCGTGTAGGAAATGCTGAAATGATACCACAAAATATTGTGCAGTGTGGAATACTTGTAGATCCACACGATCTCGCTGATGGGAATGACCGTCACGGACTTGTTGGCAAAAGCGATAAAAAAGTGCTCTGTGATATACATGTCCTCGGTGGCGAGCTGAGGCAGTGTAGCCAGTTCTTCTTCCGCCTGGGCCAAAAGCTCACTGCGTTTGCCGTAAAGTCCCAGCTGCCGGCTGGCGGGAGAGAGCACCGGAAACAGCGCGTACAGCGTAAACAGTACGATACTTAAAAATGCGTAGACACCGGAGACAAAAAAGCATGCCAAAAGAAGGAAGCTACTGATTTTTCCAAAACCGGGTTCTGAGATGATGCAGTCAGAAACGGTATCATAAAAGCCTGCGGTTGTCCAATCCAGATCGTCGGCAAGCTGCTCTGCCAGAAGTGCATAGCTATCCGGCTGTCTGCGGATGCTGGCACGGATCGTCACCTCGCGTACCTGGGGAAGACCTTCTTCGCAGGTGCGGGGGCTTAAGACCACAAGATAGCAGCCGTCCTTGCGCATGGTGTAGTAATAGTATCCTGTGACAAAGCCGAGACGGCTCTGGGTATAACCGGTAAAATTCAGATTGTGCAGTGTGGTTGTGATATACTGGTTACCATCCGCTGCCAGTGCCTCAATCTGCGCCTGATCGGAGATCTCCAGAGGGTGCATGAGAGACCGCAAGGGGGTAGAAAACCAGACGATCACAAGAAAGATGCAATAAATGATCGGAGAAACTACACGTCTGCCGTAGGTGCTCCGTATTTTTTTCGTGATGAGATGATCTAATTGCTGCATGATATTCCTCCATTAATTTTTAATTTTATCAAAAAAACAGAACGATTCCAAGTAATAGTAGAAAGTTTTCCATAAAAATGCTATAGTTAAATTCAACGTTTCTTTGGAAACATTTTCAGTTTCTGTAAAATATATACAAAGGAAGAAGGAAAAGGATATGTGGTTTGTATTTGCATTGTTATCAGCAGTATTTGCAGCACTCACTTCTATTTTGGCAAAGGTGGGCATCGAGGATGTCAGCTCCAATCTCGCAACGGCGATCCGGACGGTTGTCGTGCTCATTATGGCATGGGGCATGGTCTTCCTGACAGGCACACAGAGCGGCATTTCATCCATCAGCAAAAAGAGCTGGATCTTTCTGATCCTCTCAGGACTTGCGACAGGTGCATCGTGGCTGTGCTATTACCGGGCGCTCCAGATCGGGGATGCCTCGAAAGTCGTGCCGATCGACAAACTGAGTGTTGTCATTACGCTGGTACTGGCGTTTGTGTTTCTGCATGAGGAATTTACGGTAAAATCGCTGATCGGATGTGTGCTGATCGGAGCAGGAACACTTTTCATGGTACTATAGAGTTTGGAGGTGATAAGCGTGGATGCATACACCGGTTTTGCAGGCGTCTATGACCGGTTCATGGAGGATGTTCCCTATGAACGGTGGTGCAGTATGATTATAAATGAATTGAAAATGGCATCGATCGAGGATGGGCTTGTGCTGGATCTGGGCTGTGGGACGGGAACACTGACCGGAATGCTTGCAGCGGCAGGTTATGACATGATCGGTGTGGACGGCTCTGAGGAAATGCTGATGGAGGCAAGGGAAAAGACGGATGGCGCAGATATTCTCTATCTCTGTCAGGATATGCGGGAGTTTGAACTGTACGGAACGGTCCGTGCGGTGGTCAGCACCTGCGATACGATGAATTATCTATTGACACGGTCGGATTTTATACAGACCGTTCGTCTGGTAAATAATTATCTGGATCCGGGCGGGCTTTTTATCTTTGATCTGAATACGCTGTACAAGTTTCGCGAGTTAATGGGAAATACTACAATTGCGGAGAGCGGCGAGGATGCCAGCTTTATCTGGGACAACTTTTTTGATGAAGAAACCGGGCGCAATGAGTATGATCTGACATTGTTTATCCGGCAGGAAAACGGGCTGTATGAGCGGCAGATCGAGGTGCATGAGGAGCAGGGTTATACGCTGGAGGAGGTCAGGAACTTTCTTGCGGCGGGTGGCATGGAATTTGTGCGTGTCTTTGACGCAGATACCGGAGAAGAACCTACGGATACAAGTGAAAAAGTTTTTTTTATAGCGAGAGAAAGAGGAAAGTTGAGGGAAAATCATGAATGACTATATGGTGAGAGCGACGGCAGCAGACGGAGCAATCCGTGCGTTTGCAGTCACAACAAAAAATCTGGTGGAGTATGCGCGTGTGCGCCATGACACCAGCCCGGTCATGACGGCGGCACTGGGACGTCTGCTTTCTGCAGGCACGATGATGGGTGCGATGATGAAGGGTGAGAAGGATATCCTGACGCTGCAGATCCAGGGCGATGGTCCGGGCAAAGGGCTGACTGTCACCGCAGATTCGAAAGGCAATGTCAAAGGATATCCGGAGGTCTCCGTGGTGGCGCTTCCCCCCAGATCGGACGGACATCTGAACGTCGGCGGTGCGATGGGAAACGGTGTGCTGCGCGTCATCAAGGATATGGGACTGAAGGAGCCCTATGTCGGTGAAGTAGACCTGCAGACCGGAGAGATCGCGGAGGATCTGACCTACTATTTTGCTGCCAGCGAACAGATCCCATCAGTAGTAGGTCTGGGCGTACTGGTGGACAAGGACGGCAGCGTGCTTCAGGCAGGCGGCTTCATTGTACAGCTCATGCCCTTTACCAGCGAGGAAGTCATCAGTAAACTGGAGGGAAGCCTTGCAACGCTGGAGCCGGTGACAAAGATGCTGGAGCGGGGCTTTACGCCGGAGGTGATCCTGGAGGAAGTACTGACCTTTTTCGATGTGGAATTTAACGAGACGATGCCGGTACAGTTTCAATGTAACTGTTCGAAGGACCGCATCACAAAAGCGCTGATCAGCGTCGGAAAAAAGGGTTTGCAGGATATGATCGATGACGGGGAGCCGATCCACGTCAACTGCCATTTCTGCAATACGGATTATACGTTTGACATTGATGAATTAAAGGAGATAGCAAAGTGCAGCAGGGTTTCGTAAAAGTGGCGGCGGTGACGCCGGATATCAGGGTGGCAGACCCCCTGTATAATCGCGAGTCTGTGTTGAAAAAAATAAAGGAAGCGGAAGAAAACGGAGCCGTTGTGATCGTGTGTCCGGAACTGTGTCTGACGGGATATACATGTAATGATCTGTTTTTGCAGGAGCTTCTTCTGCGTCAGGCAAAGGAGGCGCTTGTCTGGTTGATGGACCAGACGGTAGGGTTGAATGCGCTGATCTTTGTGGGACTGCCCTTTGAGCATCTGGGAAAACTCTATAACGCGGCGGCTGTCATCAACCGTGGTAAACTGTTGGGGATTGTACCGAAAACGCATCTGCCGAATTACGGAGAGTTTTACGAACAGCGTCATTTCACACGTGGAACGGAGTCTCCGGTTCCTGTCTGTGTGGGTGAGCATGTGGCGATGATGGGGACGCGGATGATCTTTGCGTGCAAGGAATACCCCACACTTCGCGTGGCTGCGGAGATCTGTGAGGACCTGTGGGCGCCTGATCCGCCCAGCACCTACCACGCGCTGGCGGGGGCGAATCTGATCGTCAATCTGTCTGCAAGCGATGAGACGACCGGAAAGGATATTTATCGCAGGGATCTTGTGAAAGGACAGTCCGCACGTCTTCTGTGCGGTTATGTTTACTGTAGTGCGGGAGAAGGAGAGTCCACACAGGATATCGTGTTCTCCGGTCACAACGTGATCGCGGAAAACGGCACACTACTCGCGCAGGCGGAGCGTTTTACAAACGAGATCACCTATGCGGAGATCGATGTGGAGCGCATGAGTGCAGAGCGCAGACGCATGACGACGTTCGAGAGCAAAGGTCAGAATGACTACCGTTATGAGAGCTTTTCGCTTGAGATGAGGGAGACGGAGCTGACGCGCCATGTAGATCCGACACCCTTTGTGCCCAGTGATATGTATGATCGTGAAAAACGATGTGAGGAGATCCTTGCGATCCAGTCCATGGGACTGAAAAAGCGGCTGTCGCACACGGGCTGTCAGAGCGCGGTTGTCGGCATTTCCGGGGGGCTGGATTCGACGTTGGCGCTGCTTGTGACCGTGCGTGCCTTCGATGCGCTTGGCATTCCGCGGGAGAAGATCACCGCAGTGACGATGCCGGGTTTTGGCACCACTGATCGCACCTATGAGAATGCGGTTGGAATGATCCGGTGTCTGGGCGCAACCTTTCGTGAGATTTCGATCGTTCCAGCGGTCAACCAGCATTTTGCGGATATCGGACATGACGCGTCTGTGCATGATGTGACATACGAGAATTGCCAGGCCAGAGAGCGGACACAGATCCTGATGGATATTGCCAACAAGAGCGGAGGTATGGTCATCGGTACCGGTGATATGTCGGAACTGGCGTTGGGCTGGGCGACCTACAACGGCGACCACATGTCCATGTACGCGGTCAACTGTTCCGTACCGAAGACGCTGGTGCGGCATCTGGTGCGCTATTACGCGGATACCTGTGGTGATGCGGGACTCGCCGAGGTGCTTTACGATGTGCTGGATACTCCCGTCAGCCCGGAGCTTTTGCCGCCGGAAGATGGCAAGATATCCCAGAAGACGGAAGATCTGGTGGGACCTTACGAGCTGCATGATTTTTATCTGTATCAGATCCTTCGTTACGGTTTTGCGCCGGCGAAGGTATACCGCCTGGCGAAGCGCGCCTTTTCAGGCAGTTACGACGATGCCACGATCCTGAAATGGCTGAAGACTTTTTATAAGCGCTTTTTCTCCCAGCAGTTCAAGCGATCATGCATTCCCGACGGACCAAAGGTCGGAACGATCGCGCTGTCGCCCCGCGGCGATCTGCGCATGCCGAGTGACGCATCGGTGAATGTGTGGATGCGGGAAATAGAGTCTTTATAATATGATATGACAAACAGAAGCGGCGATGGACATGATGAAGATCCATCGTCGCTTTTTCTGTATATACAAATTTTACTGCTTTTTTACATAATTCTGACATTGGTTTGACGAGGACTTTTTATAATGGAAAAAATAAAGAGACCGGGAGTAAACTGTGATGAAAACAAAGATAAAGAGGAACATCAGATTTTTTAAAGCAGTAAAAGGCATGAACCGAAAAAAAGTTCATCAAAAGTTAAAAGAACGACGACAGCAGCGCAAAAAGAACCGTATGGTAAAAGAGATTCTGGGGAATATGCTCGTCTTTGAGATCCTGGGGTTGGCGGCGGTGCTCGGCATGACGATCGTGATCCTGTTTGTGCTCTACACTTCCATGCAGGATTTTCGCGACGAAAATATGCAGGCAATGCAGAGTCTGGAAAGTATCCAGTATTGCAATGTCATGATCCAGAATACAAACTATAAGCTGATGCTCTGCACGGACGAGGAGCAGAAGAAGGAATATTCCGAGCAGGTGAATGAGCTGGATATGGAGCTGCAGAAAGAGTTAAAGGTTTTGAAAAAGAGTTATCCGGAATCGGCAGAGAGCATTGTTGAGATCCAGAAGCTGTTGCAGCAGGCATTTCCATACCGCTCCCAGGCAATCCTGCAGTCGCTGGTGGGACAGAGCGGAGAAGCCGTCATTACATTGGAGAAGAACTATCTGCCGCTGATCAGTGAGGTCAATCAGAAGCTGGAGGCATTAAACGACGAGACGCAGAAAAACGCAGATCAGGCGATGCTTGTGATCCGGGGCAGCATCTTTACTTTTGGTATCATCAGTGTGTGCTTTATGATGGCAATCGCAGCATTTGTATCATTTAAGCAGAAAAAAGTGATCGGACTGATCCTTGAGCCCTTAAACCTTGTTGAACAAGCGATGGAAGAGATGGCGAAGGGCAATCTGGAATTTGATATCGACTATGAGCGCAGAAATGAATTTGGTCTCTTGGCAGAGCATTTAATTGCGACCGGCGAACGGCTGCGCAGTTATGTACAGGATATTTCAGGTGTCTTGGGGAAGGTGGCAGACAAGGATTTTACTGCATCCGTGGGCGCTGACTATCAGGGAATGTTTCACCCTATCAAAAATTCAATGGAAAACATTATTGATTCGATGGAAGCAGTCGTATATTCTGTCAGTGATGCCACAAAGGAGCTGTCGGTGGAATCCGGCAACATGCAGGAGATCGCTGATGCGCTGATCGAGTCTACCAACAAGCAGGAAACACTGGTAAGCTCCTTTGAGACGGAGATGGATCTGATCGCCGAGAAGGCAGATGAGAATTTCCAGGCGGCAGAAAATATGAAGCATTGTACCGACCAGGCAGAAGCCACTATCAACGAGGGTAGCGGATATATGAGCCACTTGTCAGAAGTAGTCATAAGCGTGGAACAAACCTTTGCAAGCGTCAGCGAGATACTTGGCATGATAAAGGGCATTTCGGAACAGATCTCACTGTTGACGCTGAATGCCTCCATTGAGGCAGCAAGAGCCGGACAGGCAGGAAGAGGCTTTGCGGTGGTGGCTGGAGAGATGCGCAATCTGGTAGAGCAGACCAGCGAGGCCACAGGCAGAACAGAAGAGATATTAAAGGATGGCCAAAAGGTAGTACAGAACGGAAAAGAGGTTGCATCCCATGTAGAACAGAATTTTGCGCAGATCAAGGACATCAGCAGCAAGCTGGAAAATCACGCCGACGTATTAAAAGAAGTGTCTGTGGAGCAGCGCGGTGCTATGGAAGCGTCCAAAAGACAGATCGAAGTCATTCAGGAAATGATGGCAGGATATCAGAATATGGCAAACAGCATCCAGCAGCAGAGCAACAATCTCAATTGTCAGATTGAGCATCTGGCGGGCAGGATGGAGCAGTTTCAGGTAAAGGCACGCTGAGATCCTGATGGGCAATGATATTGGCCAGCATATCACCGAGAACAACAAGGTCTGCGGAAAGCGAGGCCAATTCTTTTTCAGACAGACATTCGCTGAGCTTACAGGCAATGGAAGAAAGATAAAAAAGGTTGGAACAGTTATTCATAGGAAGTCTCGCAAAAGGGTTTTCTATATGATATGCAGGAATCGTTATAACGGTACGATACTATTTTGAAATAGCATTCACTTTGGTCCGTGGGATGCTATTTCTACCGAAAATCAAATTGGGATAAATGGTTGCTCCAATCGATTGGTTTTATATTTCGCTCACAATAAAGAACGATGACAGCGTCCGGGTTCATTTCATCTACATAGGAACGGATCGAACCATCGAATGCCATCGGATGAATAATGTCAGTTTCTCCTATGTCACATGCGAGATAATCCGAGAAATCCTCTAGCAAATCTGCTATTTCAGCGATGTCTTCCTCTGATATTTGCAGCTGTTGATAAGTCAGATAACCATTTTTCATATAATTGAAGAAAGTGTACTGGAACGAATTAAAGAACTATTGAAATTCAATCACTGGTCATTATATAAGATTGTTAAAACAATAAGCCAGTTGGGTAAGGTGGTTTTCCAATCATTTTTTTAACAAAAAATCCAACAAAAAATTTAAACTTTTCCTTGACATTCACCCTTTCATTTGTTACTATAATACGGTCGCAAGACAACAGTGACAGATGCGGAAGTGTCGGAATTGGCAGACGAGCAAGACTAAGGATCTTGTGACCGCAAGGCCGTGTGGGTTCAAGTCCCATCTTCCGCATGAAAAGAACCTCAGGTTATTCCTGAGGTTTTTCTGTTTTGTGGCATGATCATAAACAGTTAGAGAAAGGCGATCATTATGGCAGCGATGGATATGCAGAAAAATCTCTTGTTAGCTAAAAAGTATATGGTGGAAAGTATCTTCCGAGCTGCTAATGTAGAAGGAATCGGTGTCACATTTCCCGAAACTCAGGCTATTTGTGACGGAATGAGTGTTGGTGGGCATAAGATTGAAGAAATTGAAGCGGTAGTGGATTTGAAACATGCCTGGCAATGGTGTTTTGAACATCCGATGGCTGAAATAAATTTAGAAACATTGCAGACGATCAATCGCATTGCCGGAAAAATGACAGTCATTAATGCCGGATGTTTGCGCGATCAGTATGACACACCGATTCATGTCACGCTCCGCTATGGCGAACGTTATGTGCCGCCGCTTCCGCAGGCAAACATGATCATCCAAGATCTTATTGCTATTGCAGACGAAGATGCCGCTATAGATCGGGCACTTGAATTGTTTTGTTATGTGGCAAAAGGGCAGTTTTTTAATGATGGAAACAAACGTACAGCCACCATTCTGACAAACTTGTATATGATCCGGAACGGACTGGGCATTTTTTCTATCCCACCGGAAAAGAAACTGGATTTTTACAACTTCCTCACAGATTTTTATGGAAATGATGACTGCAAGGATGCCCTTAAGAGCTTTCTTGCCGAGTACTGTCTTACATTTGGTCCTACAGAGTAAAATGATCTTCATGAATTTTTTGAAAAAATTTTAAAATTATGGTTGACAAATAGGGGTTAAAAAGATACAATAGCTTTTGTCAGTTCGACATGCAGAAGTGGCGGAATTGGCAGACGCGCAGGCTTCAGGTGCCTGTGGTAGCAATATCGTGTGGGTTCAAGTCCCATCTTCTGCATTTCAGATAGGAAGTCAGTACGACTTCCTATTTTTGTCTGCGCAAAAAGAAAAACGAAAGGAGCGCGCATATGCAGTATCGTGTCTGTCTCTTATACACATCTGACGCTGCCGACGATATGCAGTGTGTAG
>CALZQA010000006.1 GCA_945828315.1 uncultured bacterium
AGATAGCGTAGCGTCTCGTGGGCTCGGAGATGTGTATAAGAGACAGAAGTCATCCCGCAGCATTTTCATGCAGGCGCTGATGTCGCGGGCTTTGCTGTGACCGAGACCGCAGGGTTTGACGATGGCTTCGATATCTGCCACATCTGCGTCGGCAAGTGCTTCCACAGACGGGTATTTTTCATAGAGTCCCTGTACGACGACATTGACCCGTGCATCGGTGCACTGCGCCGCCAGACGGACGCTGACCAGCAGTTTCCACGCTTCGTTGTAGTCGAGTGTACAGCCTGCGTCGGGGTATTCTTTTTTCAGACATTCAATGAGCGCGAGCGCTCGTTCTTTCTTTCGCATGGTAGATTTCCTCGTTGTCAAATAATGAACGCTTTTAGTTTCTTAATTACTGAATTTATGTTACACTAAACGTTAGGATTTTGCAATCGGCAGATGAGCGTGGGAGGTACGGGTATACGTGAAGAAAAAGATTTTGACAGGGATCACGTTTGCTGTCGTTGTGTTAGTTACCATCTATACGGTGTTCATCTATTTTCTGGTGAGTGCATGCCTGGTGCCTTCTTTTATGGAAAAGCTGGATGTATTTGAGGAGATTACAGAAAAAGGCTATTCTGAGCAGGTTCACACCTCTGACATCAGTGAGAACCGGAAAGAAGCACTCACGCAGACAAAGGAGTGGCTGGAAACGGCACAGGGACAAAAACTCAGGAAGAAAACGGAGGACGGCTATGAGCTGGCGCCGGACATGCACAGTCACAGGACAAGGCACCGGAGGACTATTTCGGTACGATCACACGTTTTTTTAGCAGATCACAGTCTGTGAAAAAGCTGTATTTAAAGGGAAAATAAGAATCAGGAAGTGAAGGAAAAATGAGCGAAGGAACAATGACAACCGCAGAGAGTAAACAGGCAGAACTGGGATACAAACCGATCACCGGGCTGATGGTGCGCATGGCAGTGCCGGGCATTATTGCGCAGCTGATCAACATTTTATACAGTATTATTGACCGCATTTACATCGGGCATATTCCGGGTGTGGGTGCGAATGCGCTGACGGGCGTGGGACTGACCTTTCCGATCATTACGCTGGTATCGGCGTTTGCGATGATCGTGGGCGCAGGCGGTGCGCCTTTGGCTGCCATCGCACTGGGAAAAAAGGACCGTGATGAGGCAGAAAAAATACTTGGTACCGGTGTCTTTTTCCTTATTTGTTTTGCAGTGGGTGTCATGGCAGTCTTCTATATCTGGAAGCGTCCGCTGCTACGCATGTTCGGTGCCAGTGATGCCACGATCGGGTATGCGGATACGTACATCAGCATCTATCTGATCGGTACGATCTCCGTATTATTGTATATGGGCTTGAATCAGTATATCATCGCACAGGGAAAATCTGTTACCGCCATGCTTTCCGTCGGGATCGGAGCGGTGCTCAACCTGATCCTGGATCCGATTTTTATTTTTGTATTCCATCTGGATGTGCGCGGTGCTGCCATCGCCACCGTGATCTCCCAGACAGCAAGTGCACTGTGGGTCATCCGCACGCTGACGAATAAAAATGCTTCATTCACGCTGCGACTTTTGCTGATCCGTCCTTTCAAAAAGGAAATGAAAGATATTCTGGCACTGGGTGTGTCACCCTTTATCATGACATCTACGGAGAGCCTGATCAGTATCGTGATCAACCGGGGACTTTCCACATACGGTGGGGATCTGTATGTCGGTTCCTTCACCATCATCCAGAGCATCATGCAGATGATCTCAGCTCCGGTTCAGGGATTCACACAGGGTGTTCAGCCGATCATCAGCTACAATTACGGCGCAGGGGATTATGACCGTGTGCGCGGTACGTATCGCCGCCTGATCGGCACGACGTTTGCGTTTGTCACATTGGCTACACTGTGCACGATCCTGTTTCCGACCGTCTTTGCAGGCATGTTTACGAATGAGCAGCCGCTCATTGAGCTGGTGGGAGAGGTCATGCCGGTGTTTATGCTGGGTATGCTGGTGTTCGGACTGCAGAACGGTATCCAGCCGACCTTTGTGGCGCTGGGACAGGCGAAAATATCGCTGTTTATCGCGGTGCTCAGAAAGATCATCCTGCTCATTCCGCTGGCGATCATTTTACCGCACTTTTTCGGAGTCATGGGTGTGTACTATGCGGAGCCAATCTCGGATGTGCTCTCGGCGGCAACCGCAACAACACTGTTTTTACTGAATATCAACCAAATTTTAGAAAAAACTTCTGATTAAAATGAAAAGCGGATATGCGTTTATCGACGCATATCCGCTCTTTATTTACTGGCAAGCTATTTTTTAGAAACACTGCGCTTCATTGCTTCAAAACTCTCTTTACTGATCACATGCTCGATCTTGCATGCATCTTCTGCAGCGATGTCAGCCGGCACACCCAGACTCTCCAGATAGGAGGACAGAAATTCATGGCGTTCATAGATCATTTCGGCGATCTTCCGACCTTCATCCGTCAGATAGATAAAACCGGCATCTGTCACAGTGATATGGTTTTTCTCACGAAGATTTTTCATTGCGATGCTGACACTTGATTTTTTGTAATTCAGTTCGTTTGCGATATCTACGGAGCGTACGACAGGAAGCCGTTTGCTCAGGATCAGGATCGTCTCCAGATAATTTTCCGCTGATTCATTTACTACAAGACCCATTTATCGTTCCTCCTACTTACAGTCCGATTCCGATTTTTATAAATTATAATTTATCATAGCATAAAACAAACAAAAAAACAAATAAGTGGAAACTAAATTTTGTTTGCCATATCTTTAAAAAGTTATTGACAACTAACTAAAAACAGAATATACTAACGAATGAACAAGGGAACGGGATTTCAAAAAGGAGGTCTGTGTGATGCCCCTAACAATGGCAAAATGTGGCGAGCCGAATACGATCAAGCGTGTCGGCGGAAAAGAAGAAACGAAAAAATTTCTGGAAAATCTCGGATTTGTCACCGGATGTGAGGTGACGGTCGTGTCTACAGTGAGTGGAAATCTGATCGTGAATGTGAAAGATTCACGCGTTGCCCTCGGTAAGGATATGGCAAATAAGATCCTGGTCTGAGTTTTTTCTAAAAGAATGGAGGAGTATATGAGCACGTTAAAAGATGCGAAGGTTGGTTCGCGGGTAAAAGTCGCGAAATTAAACGGAGAAGGTGCAGTCAAGAGAAGGATCATGGACATGGGCATTACCAAAGGCGTTGAGGTATATGTGCGAAAGGTTGCACCCCTGGGTGATCCGATCGAGGTGGAGGTCCGAGGCTATGAGCTGTCGCTGCGGAAGGCAGATGCCGAAATAATTGAGGTACAGTAGGCATATTTTTTTGGACATAGGTTAGCATAGACTAACATAAAATAGGAGGAACAAATACATGGCTGTGAAAATTGCACTTGCCGGAAACCCAAACTCCGGTAAGACGACATTATTTAATGCACTGACCGGATCCAATCAGTTTGTGGGAAACTGGCCGGGTGTCACAGTTGAGAAAAAAGAAGGAAAGCTGAAGGGGCATAAGGATGTTGTGATCATGGATCTTCCGGGAATCTACTCTTTGTCACCCTACACCCTGGAAGAGGTTGTGGCAAGAAATTATCTGATCACGGAGCGTCCGGATGCAATCTTAAATATTGTGGACGGAACAAATCTGGAACGGAATCTGTATCTGACGACACAGTTGTTAGAGCTTGGCATTCCCACTGTGGTAGCAGTTAACATGGCAGATCTCGTGGAAAAAAGCGGAGACCGGATCCATCTGAAAGAACTTGCAGAGAAACTGGGCTGCGAGGTTGTGGAAATCTCCGCGCTCAAGGGAACCGGTGTGCAGAAAGCAGCAGAAAAAGCAGTTGTTCTGGCAAAAGAGAAGGCAGCAGCGCCTGTTCCGGTATCCTATGGAACAGAACTGGAGGCGGCGATCGCTTCCGTATCTGCAAAGATTTCCGGTGTGGACGAGGCGCAGAAACGTTTCTTTGCGATCAAGCTGCTGGAGCGCGATGATAAGATCGCTGTAAACATGATAAATGTCCCGGATGTGGACGCCGAAATCGAAAAACTGGAACATGCGTTGGATGATGATGTGGAGAGTATCATTACCAACGAGCGATATACTTATATTTCCTCTATCATCAGCGACTGCATGACGAAGGCAGGAGGAAAGGAGAAACTGACGGTCTCCGATAAGATTGATCGGATCGTGACCAATCGTATTCTGGCGCTGCCGATCTTTGCACTGATCATGTTTGTGGTTTATTATGTGTCGGTATCCACGGTGGGTGCTTTTGTGACAGACTGGACGAATGATGTGCTGTTCGGTGAGATCATTCCACCTGCCATCAAAGCGGGACTGAATGCGATTGGCTGTGCGGACTGGCTGCAGGGACTGTTCCTGGACGGAATCGTGGCAGGCGTCGGTGCAGTGCTTGGTTTTGTACCGCAGATGCTGGTATTGTTTATCTTCCTCGCATTTTTAGAGGGCTGTGGATATATGGCGCGTATCGCGTTTATCATGGACCGTATTTTCCGTAAGTTTGGATTGTCCGGTAAATCATTTATTCCAATGCTGATCGGTTCCGGATGCGGTGTGCCGGGTGTCATGGCCTCACGTACCATCGAGAATGACCGAGACCGCAAGATGACGATCATGACGACAACGTTCATCCCCTGCGGCGCAAAGCTGCCCATCATCGCCATGATCGCCGGTGCGTTCTTTGACAATTCCGGATGGGTGGCATGGAGTGCATGGCTGGTGGGAATCGCGGCAATCGTCTGCTCCGGGATTATCTTAAAGAAGACAAAAATGTTCGCGGGAGACCCGGCGCCTTTCGTTATGGAACTTCCCGCATACCATATGCCCACTGTTGGCAATGTGCTCCGCTCCATGTGGGAGCGCGGCTGGTCTTTCATCAAAAAGGCCGGCACGATCATTCTTTTATCGACGATCGTTCTGTGGTTTTTGATGAGCTTCGGCTGGGTAGACGGCAGCTTCGGCATGCTCGAGGCAGAGCAGCTGAATGCAAGTATTCTGGCTAAGATCGGCGGACTCATCGCAT
The DNA here is from genome assembly GCA_945828315.1 of uncultured bacterium. Taxonomy (GTDB): domain Bacteria; phylum Bacillota; class Clostridia; order Lachnospirales; family Lachnospiraceae; genus W0P33-017. The sequence goes on from CALZQA010000006.1 coordinate 5,079, forward strand.
GGATCTTTGCTCCGCTCGGCTGGACAACGGCAGGCGAGGGTTGGAAGATGGCAGTTGCAGCCGTGACCGGATTGATCGCAAAGGAGAATGTTGTTGCAACCTTCGGTATGCTCTTTGGCTTTGCGGAGGTTGCAGAGGACGGCGCGGAGATCTGGGGCAATCTGGCACAGGTCATGACTCCTGTCGCAGCCTTCGGTTTCATGGTATTCAACCTGCTCTGCGCACCCTGCTTTGCAGCGATGGGCGCTATCAAGCGTGAGATGAACAACGCAAAATGGTTTTGGTTCGCGATCGGATATCAGTGCATTCTGGCTTATATCGTGTCCATGTGTATTTACCAGATCGGAACGGTATTTACGACGGGTGCATTCGGCATCGGAACGGTCGTTGCGATCCTGTTCGTGATCGCGCTGATCTATCTGCTGGTACGTCCGAAGAAGGAAAGCCAACATCTGAAAATGAATGTAAATATTGCAAAAACAAAATAACTGGCGGATAATAAGATAAAAATATAAAGGAGGGTATACAAAATGGGAACAGTTCTTGTATTGATCGTGCTGGGCGCAGTGGTTGCCCTCATCATCCGCAGTATGATAAAAGATAAGAAAAACGGAAAGTCCTCTTGCGGCGGAGACTGCAGTCGCTGCAAGGGGTGTCATTAAAAATTCACATTGCTATTTTCGACAAAAGGAGCTACAATATGCCTGGAAAGGCGGTATTTTAGCTTATGGAAATCGACAAAACAGGTTTGGAAGATCGCATTTTTGAGGTGCTTTCACAGAGCATGGACGAGCGTGGCTATCTGTTCGTGTGCAACCGGGATACGAATGTGACGCGCTGGTCGCCGAATGCCGTGGAATATTTTCATATGCCCGGTGAATATATGTATGATGTAGATTCCTTTTGGGATCAGCGGATCCATCCGGACGATCTAGCAGAATACAAGCGAAAAATGAATAATGTCCTTTCCGGACGTCATAAATGGGAACATTTTGAATACCGGATCAGGAACAGTAATGATGAATATGTGGTATTTACCTGTAAATGTACGATCCTCAAGGGTGAGAACGGCAATCCGGATCTGTTTTCAGGCACGATCATCAACCGAGGGATCGGGGAGATCATCGACCCGGTGACATTGTTACAGACAAACCAGCGCTTTGTGGATCATCTGGAGCGGATCGTAAAGGCGCGGTGGTCTGCGGTTGTGATGGATGTGGAGATCAGCAAATTCAGCCGTATCAGTGTTCTTTACGGTTATGAAGCCGGAGATGAAGTGTTGCTGCATCTGGCAAATCTGATCCGGGAGGTCATTGGAGAACGCGGGAATGCCTATCACCTGGATGGAGCAAAGTTTGTGTTGCTGTTGCCGGAAATGAAAATGTCGGAGGCAAATGAACTTTATGAAGAACTTCAGGAGCTTGCGAAGACAAAAATACAGATCGGAGGCAATCGTGTGGTACCGGTCAAGCTGTCCGGCGGAGCGACTGTTCTGGAGGATTTTGACGGTACAGCTGTGCAAGTGAAGAGTACACTTGTCTATGCGCTGACGCAGTCAAAATATGAAGGCAGAGGCGAGCTCGTGTGGATGGGGATCAACAGCGAGAAGGACAGGGACAATAATATTGCGCTCTTGAGTCGTATTCACCAGAGTATCATGGATGGATGTCGGGGATTTTATATGTGTTATCAGCCGTTGGTGGACGTGCGGACGGAACAGATCGTCGGAGCAGAAGCGCTCATTCGCTGGCACAGTGAAGAGGACGGAGAGGTGTCTCCGGGACGTTTTATTCCGTGGATCGAGGTGGATGCAGTTTATTACGAACTGGGCAAATGGATCATGCGTCAGGCGCTCCACGATGCGAATGAGTTTCGAAAGGTGTTGCCGGGATTTATCATCAATGTCAATATCACAGCGTCTCAGCTGGAACGAAGGGAGTTTCGGGAGGATGTCTGCCGGATCGTGGAGGAGAGCGGCTATCCGCCGCAGCAGTTGTTTATGGAACTGACAGAGCGTTGTCGGCAGTTAGATTATGATTTCCTGAAAAAGGAGATGGCATTTTTTCATTCGAAAGGAATGAAGATTTCATTAGATGATTTCGGAACCGGTTCATCTTCGCTGGGGCTGGTCATGGAGCTTCCGATCGATGAATTGAAGGTGGACATGTCTTTTGTCAAAGATATTCAAAAGAAGCGTGTGAATCAGGCGATGGTGAAGCACATCATCCAGTGTGCCAACAGCCTGGGACTGAAGACCTGTATTGAGGGTGTGGAAAATGAAGAACTGAGCATTTTCCTGCGTCCGAATGATGCGTCTTATTATCAGGGATATTACTACTCCAGGCCGGTACTGGCGGAGGAGTTCCGGAAACTGCTGTAGGCATGTTACCATGCAGGTGAAAACTTAATATTCTTCGGATTTTTGAAAATCATCTTTACGAGAAAAAGAGAGGTGCTATAATAGTTGTCGATGTGGGGACAATGGCGTACCGGCTGGTATGTCATTGTCTTTTTTTGTGATTCTAAAGGAGGAAAAGAAAAAATGTTGAGAACAGATTTACCGAAGATTATTACAGAGACGGTGCCCGGCCCGAAGGCACAGGCACTGATCGACCGAAGAAAGGCAGCGACACCCAGCGCGATCGGATGCGCGTATCCGGTAGCGATCGCACGCGGTGAGGGCGCGATGATCGAGGATCTGGACGGAAATAAATTTCTGGACTGGATCGGCGGTGTCGGCGTACTGAATATCGGATATTCCCAGCCGGAAGTCGTAGAGGCGGTCAAGGCGCAGGCAGACAACTATTTTCATGGGATGTTCAATATCGTGACACATGAGGGATATGTTGCACTTGCAGAAAAGCTTTCAGAGATCGCTCCGGTCAAGGGCGATAAAAAGAAAGCCTTTTTCGCAAACAGCGGCGCTGAGGCAGATGAGAATGCTGTCAAAGTTGCGAAGGCATTTACAAAGCGAAATAACATCATTGTATTTTCCGGTGCGTTCCACGGACGTACCCTGCTTACGATGTCTATGACATCAAAGAAAGCATATGCGATCGGCATGGGACCTTTCCCGGATGGTATCTACCGTGCACAGTTCCCTTATTATTACCGCAATCCGGAAGGAATGCCTGCGGATAAGGCATGTGATTACTATCTGTCATCTATTTATGCTGTATTTGAGCAGTGTGCACCGGCAGACACGATCGCGGCGATCGTCGTAGAGCCGCTGCAGGGCGAGGGCGGATTTATCCCTGCACCCATTGAGTGGATCAAGGCTGTGCGCAAGATCTGTGACGAAAACGGGATCATGCTCATTGCAGACGAAGTACAGTCCGGATTCTGTCGTACCGGACGCATGTTTGCTTCCGAATACTGGAAAGAGGCCGGTGTGCAGCCCGATATCATTGCCACTGCAAAATCCATCGCAGCAGGCGTACCTTTATCTGCGATCATTGCCAGAGAGGAGATCATGGAAGCACCTGCGAAGGGAACCATCGGCGGTACTTACTGCGGCAATGCGCTGGCATGTGCGGCTGCGCTGAAGACCATAGAGATCATGGAGCGAGACCATCTGGCAGACCGTTCACTGGAGATTGGTGAAAAGGTGACTGCACGCTATAATGAGTGGAAAGAGAAGTACAACTGCATTGGTGACGTACGCGGACTGGGCGGAATGATCGGTCTGGAGCTGGTCAAGGACCAGACAACGAAGGAGCCGGATGCGCCTTTGACAGCTGCACTGATTCAGGAGTGTGCAAAGAACGGTCTTCTGATCGAAAACGCCGGAACCTACGGTAACGTGATCCGCTTCCTGGCACCGCTTGTCATGACGGATGAGCAGTTGGAGGCAGGACTGGACATCATGGAAAAAGCACTTGTAAAGTGCATGAGTGAGGAATAAACGATGCAGCAGTTAATGATAAGACCGACAATCCATAAATTTGATACCGCAAAGGAATTTGCAAAAGAGTTTACACTGGGTGAGGGCGATCTGGTGCTCACAAACGCCTACATCTATGAGCCGTATTTTGGCAGTCTGAATCTGGGCTGTGACGTCATCTATCAGGAAAAATATGGTTCAGGAGAACCCTCTGATGAGATGGCAGAGGCGATCTATGCAGATATTTACGCCCCGGGAAAGACTGCGCCGAAACGGATCATTGCCATCGGCGGAGGCACGATCATCGATCTGGCAAAGCTCTATGCATTAAAACAGACGACACCGATCCTGGATCTGTATGACGGGAAAATTCCGGTGGAAAAAGACAAAGAACTGATCCTCGTGCCGACAACCTGCGGAACAGGTTCCGAGGTGACAAACATTTCTATCCTTGCGTTGAACAGCAGAGGAACGAAAAAAGGACTGGCAAATGACGCTATGTATGCGGATGCGGCCGTGCTGGTACCGGAGCTTTTAGAAGGACTTCCGGACTATGTGTTTGCCACAAGCTCTATTGATGCGCTGATCCACGCCATTGAATCCAGCCTTTCACCGAAGGGAAATGTGTATACGCGTATGTTCGGCTACAAGGCGATCGAGATGATCGTGAAGGGGTATAAGATCATTCGCGAGCAGGGCATGGAAGCGCGAAAACCGCTGCTTTCCGATTTTATGATCGCATCGAATTATGCCGGCATCGCATTCGGCAATGCAGGCTGTGCGGCCGTCCACGCGCTGAGCTATCCGCTGGGAGCGACCTATCATGTGGCGCACGGTGAGTCAAACTATGCGATGTTTACCGGTGTGATGAAAAACTATATGGAGATCAAAACAGACGGTGAGATCGCAAAATTAAATCGTTTCCTTGCAGATCTTCTGGAATGTCCGGTCAGATATGTTTATGAGGAACTGGAGAAGCTGTTAAATGTGCTGATCCCGAAAAAGGCGCTTCATGAGTACGGTGTTACCGAGGCGCAGCTGGCAGAGTTTACCGATTCCGTCATGGAAAATCAGGGCAGACTCATGGCGAACAATTTCGTGGAGCTTGATCGTGAGCGGGTGTATAAGATCTATAAAGAATTGTGGTGATGAAAAATGTCAGCAGGTTGAACTGCGGCGGCAGACACACGCCTACAACCGCAGCAACTCCCATTTTGAGGTGACATTCAACTTGCGGAACAGATTCTGCAGATGTTTTTGCAGCGTATTTTCGCGGATGCCCAGTGCATCCGCGATTTCTGCGTTTGTCTCAAAGCGGTAGAGATGGCTGAGGATCTCAACTTCACGTCCGGTCAGACAGTAACGCTGCTTCATGTCGGACAGCCGTTTTTCGTCGGCAATGTGTCCGGTGCGGTCTGTGTCAAGCATCCGGTGCATCACGGCATTCAGGTGCATACCGAGTGCGCGGAGAAAAAACATATCGTCCGTTGTGAAGGCACCATCTATACTCGTGCGGTATAAGGTCAAGAGTCCGAGCAGCCGGTTGCCGTGAACGATCGTAAACTGCATATCATCGTAGACATCAAATTTTCGGTAACAGTTTTTATAAAGCGGAGAGTTTAAACGTGTCTGTTCGTCCAGGATCGCGCTGGAGCGCAGCAGCTTAGACTCTTTTGCATAGAGGTTCCACAACATGTAATCAGCATCCGGTTCGTATGCGAGGTAAGCTTCCTCCGCTTCTAAAAAGGTTTCCGGATAGCAGATCGGATTGCATAGTGTCACATCCTCGGAATCAGGGTTTTTCTTTAATAAAATGCTGGCGTAGCTAAAGGGTACAATAAGCTTCAGGCGCTGGAAGAAGTTTTCTTTAATATCTTCCAGTGAACGCCAGTTATACATGTCAAAAATAAGGTCGTTGATGACCAGAAACTGATTTTTTTCCATGAGAAGCCCCCCTTTTTGCTGTAATTTAACAGTTATGATAACATTATAAAATAGAATATACTTAAAAACAAGTAGAAGTAATGCTTTATAATTAGAAAGTGAATAAAAATAAGAATGGAAATCGTTGGTTAGAGATGTTAAACTATAACCAGCTCAAAAGAGCAGATACAAAGGCGTATCTGAGACAACAATCTGTCGCAGATGCGTTTTTTTAGTTCTGGCTGCTTATGCAGAGGCCTAGCATGAGATGAGACGGAACAGAGAAGCAAGAGGGATTAGATAACAAAAAAGAAAGGTGAAGCGCAGCTGGGAAATAACCGGAAGCTGTGGCAAAAAGGTGAACATTATGGCAGATAAACAACAGGTAATTGCAGATCTTGATAAAGTGATCGGATTGATCAAACGTGATACAAAGGATATTACACCGGAAGAGAAAAAAGAGATGGTAGCAGATACCATTAACTATTTTGACAACTATGTCAGCCCCGGATGGTTAAAATACCGCAAGTCCGTATCTTCCGATTCAGAGGGCGGCGCAGTGTTAGAGTGGTACGATGAGGGCGCTTACTGCTGTGGATTAAATGATGAGAAGTTTATTGACTGTCTGGGCGGTTTCGGTATCTTTACCTGCGGACACAGAAATCCTGAGATTCTGGATGTGGTAAAGGCACAGTTAGACCATCAGGCGTTACATTCACAGGAGCTTTTGGATCCGCTTCGCGGATATCTGGCAAAGGCAATGGCTGACATTACACCTGGTGATCTGCAACAGTGCTTCTTTACAAATGGTGGCGCAGAAGCGGTCGAGATGGCATTAAAGCTTGCACGTATTGCTACCGGCGGAAGCTGGTATATATCTACGGTCGGTGCATTCCATGGAAAGTCCATGGGCGCGATCTCCATGGGTGGTAAAGGAACCTATCGTGTTCCGTATCTTCCGATGGTACAGCAGGTACAGCATGTGGAGTACGGAAATGCAGAGGATATGAGAAAGGCAATTCATAATCTGCAGGCAGTCGGTGAGAAGGTTGCAGCCGTGATCCTTGAGCCGATCCAGGGTGAGGCAGGTGTTATCATTCCTCCGAAGGGCTATCTGGCAGAGGTACGTGAGATCTGTGATGAGACCGGTGTTGCACTGATCTTTGACGAGATCCAGACCGGTATGGGACGTACAGGTACCATGTGGCGTTGTGAGGCAGAAGGTGTAACACCTGATATCATGACATTCGGTAAGGCATTCGGTGGTGGTATCTTACCGATCACCGGTATCATCTGCAGACCGAAGATGTGGACACAGGATCTGATCGATAACCCGTGGCTGCTGGGATCTCCTACTTTTGGCGGAAATCCGCTTTGCTGTGCGGCAGCACTTGCGACGATCAAATACATGCTGGAGAACGATATCCCCGGTGTATGTGCAAAGAAGGGTGAAGTATTAAAGGCAGGTTTACAGTCTCTGGCTGATAAGTATCCGGAGATCATTCAGGAGGTTCGCGGAACCGGTCTGATGCTGGCAGTGGAGTTCCGTTCCTGCGAGCTGGGTTATGAGACTTCCAAGGGTCTGTTTGCAAGAAAGGTCATGACAGCCGGAACTCTGGTAAATGCGAAGACGATCCGCTTCGAGCCTACCGCTGTATTATCCGATCAGGATATCAAGGACGTCATCAGCCGTATGGATGAGGCTTTGGCTGATACGAAAAAAACATTTGATTTATAAGATTTAAAGATAAAGGAATGCAAAGGCGCATATCCCTGAAAAGGGATATGCGCCTTTTTTCTTGATGAAAAAGAAAAGGGGGTCTGATACATGAACCTGAATCTGGGATTGGTTGCTATTTTTATTACACTTTTTATCATTATTGGAGCAGTCGCAACCAGACGATGCGTGGAGTGCATGATCGTAGGATCTATGGTGGCTGCCATCTTTTTGGGTGGCACAGGTTTTCTCACCACATGGAGTGAATCACTCCAGAACATGCTGGCAGAGAATGTCTGGGTCATGCTTGTATGTCTGTTATTTGGAGGGCTCATCAGCCTGCTGACAGACTCGAAAGGAAGCTTTGGTTTTTCAAAGTACATATCGAAATTTTGTAACAGTGAAAAGAAGACCCTGATGACGACTTTTGTCATGGGCATTTTAATATTTGTAGATGATTACCTCAATGTGTTGTCCATTGGTGCCTGTATGAAAAAGATCAGCGACAAGCAGAAGCTGCCCCGTGAATCACTGGCATATATTCTGGATTCCACCGGTGCTCCGGTGTGTGTGCTGCTTCCGTTTTCTACCTGGGCAGTTTTTTATGCGAGTCTTTTCTATGAACAGGAAAGCGTGCAGGCGATCAGCGGTGTCACTAACGCAATGAGTGCTTATGTAAAGGCAATCCCCTTCTGTTTTTACCCGATCGTGGCACTTATCGTTGTATTTCTTTTTGCCATGGGCTGGATGCCGAAGCTGGGAGCGATGAAAAAGGCTTATAAACGCGTGGAGGAGACCGGAAAGGTGTACTCCGATGCCAGCAGAAAGTATAACCATGATGAATATGAGGATGATGAGGATGGAAACATCTGGAACTTCCTAATCCCCATGGGAGTATTGGTTGGAGTAGCAGTTGTGACCGGAGATATCCTTGTGGCAGTCATCATTGCACTGATCGTATGCTTTGTCATGTATGTACCTCGTAAGATCATCTCTATCGATGATTTCCTGAGTAGCATGATCCGCGGTTTCGGAGACATGCTTCCAACCTTAACGATGCTTCTTGTGACCTTCGTATTAAAGGACATTTCCGGGCAGATGGGTATGACAGAGTACATTATCGAGCTGGCTGAGCCCTTCCTGTTTGCCTCTATTTTCCCGGCAATGGTATTTTTGCTGGGTGCGATCCTGGCGTTCACCACCGGTTCCGACTGGGGAATGAGCTCCATCATCACACCAATCGTATTCCCGCTGGGCGCAGCGCTCGGTGCAAATCCGGTGCTGATCATGGCAGCGATCATTTCCGGCGGTACCTTCGGAAGCCATGCCTGCTTCTACGCAGATGCAACGCTGCTTGCATCCCAGTCATCCGGTGTTGAGAATATGGAGCACGCGCTATCACAGATTCCGTATGTCATCATCGCCAGCGTGATCTCGGTGGCGTGCTTTGTTGTAGCAGGGTTTATTGTATAAAAAGGAGGATGAGAGAATGGATAAATATGTAGTGACGATCACCCGTCAGTTCGGAAGTCTGGGACGACCGATCGCAAAGCGCATGAGTGAGTTTTTAGGAATTGAATATTACGACAGAGATATCGTGGATCAGGCGGCAGAAAAATTAAAGCTGCCTGTGTCAGTCATTAATCAGGAGGAGGAAAAGGCGACGAAACAGACGATGAATCCCTTTTCACGCATGCAGTTTCCACTTGGTAAAGGAACGAACTCGACACAGGATAAGATCTTTGAGGCACAGGAAAATATTATAAAATTTCTGGCGGAAAAGAATAATTGCATCATTGTAGGGCGCTGCTCGGATTTCATCCTGAGTGAAGTGGAACGAAGCATGCACATCTACATCTACGCATCCTATGAGGCGCGCCTGAAGCATTGTATCGAAGATCTACACATGGATGAGACGGAGGCGAGACGCATGATGAAGAGCGTGGATGAGGCCCGGGATTCCTACCATATGCAGTATGCAGGTTATCTGCCGGATGATAAACGGCACAAGGATATCCTGATCGACAGCAGCCTGTTTGGAGTGGAGGGAACGGCAGAGTTCCTTGCAGAGGCTGTGAAACGCAAATTCCAGGCATAGCGTATCTGACCTGGAATCCGTCGTTCTTGCAGGCGGCGGGCAAAACCAGAAAGCGGCAGAAGCCGTGTGACGAGAGGAGAAATAGACATGAATACTGGTTTGATCGCAATTTTTATTATTTTGTTTATTATTGTTGGAGCAATCTCAACAAAAAAGTGCGTAGAGTTTTTGATCGCAGGATCGCTGGTTGCGGCCTTGATCATGTACAAAGGCAGTTTTATCACACAGTGGTGTACACTCATCCAGACTGCACTTGCTGATAATGTATGGATCATTGTGGTGTGTGGTCTGTTCGGCAGCCTGATCGCATTGCTTCAGGCGGCGAAGGGAAGTCTTGGATTTGCAAAGCTGGTAGATAAACTCTGTAATACGGAAAAGAAAACGCTGCTTACGACATTTGTTCTTGGTATTCTGATCTTCGTGGATGATTATCTGAATGTATTATCCATCGGTGTCTGCATGAAGGGCGTATTTGACAAGAAAAAGATCCCTCGTGAGACACTGGCATATATGTTGGATTCCACAGCAGCTCCGGTGTGTGTATTATTGCCGTTCTCAACATGGGCAGCATTTTACGCCAGTCTGTTCTTTGAACAGGACTGTGTAGTAAATGCCGGATTTTCATCCGGAATCAACGCATATATGAGTGCGATCCCGTTCTGTTTCTATCCGATCATCACGTTAGTTATCGTTCTTTTATTCGCACTGGGCATTATGCCAAAGATTGGCGGTATGAAAAAAGCATACAAGCGTGTGGAAGAGACCGGAAAGGTATATTCTGACGCCAGCAGAAAGTACAATCACGAGGAATATAAGGGATATGAAGAGGACGGAAATATCTGGGATTTCCTGATTCCGATGGGTGTGCTCGTCGGTGTCTGTGTTGCCACGAGTGATGTACTTGTCGCAGTTGTGCTGGCGATCATCACCTGCTTTGTTATTTATGTACCTCGCAAGGTAATTAAATTTGATGAATTTTTTAATACGGTTGCCAAGGGATTTGCAGATATGATCCCGGTATTGATCTTATTAGTTGTAGCATTTGCAGTTCAGTCCATCGCCCAGGAAATGGGTCTGGCGGACTACATCATTGAGCATATGACACCGCTGCTGTCCGCAGCAACATTCCCGGTGCTTACCTTTATTCTGGTAGCAGCGCTTGGATTTACCACCGGTTCTTTCTGGGGCATGTGTGCAGTAGTTACACCGATCGTGTTCCCGCTGGCTTCTGCGCTGGGTGCAAATCCGGTGCTCGTTATGGGTGCGATCGTATCCGGCGGCGCGTTCGGAAGCCATGCATGCTTCTATGGTGATGCGACGGTACTGGCATCGACAGGTGCATGTATCGACAACATGGAGCACACCGTTTCACAGCTGCCTTATGTGCTGATCGCCAGCGCGATTACCATCGTAGGTTATCTGATCTGCGGATTTGTCATGTAACTGGCAGCAGGCATTCACCATGAGCAGCCGGTTTGGCTGATGGTGTAATGAATGTAAGGAAGGGGATACAAAGCAATGAAGCGATACATCATAAAGAGTAAACAGGTATTTACAGGTCTGACAGATACGCCGCAGCCAATGCTGATCGTCGTGAATGATAAGAAGATCGAGGCGGTGCTTCCTGCAGACGCAGATCTGGAAGCATACGGAGATCTTCCGGTGAAAGATTATGGTGACAGCCTGATCATTCCGTCCTTTTTAGATGCGCATACACATATGTTTTCCGGCGCGATCGATGCCAGTGATTATGTATGTGATACGCTGGGCGAGTGCAGATCGCAGGAGGAGTGCGTGGAGCGCATCAAAGCATATGCGGAGGAGCATCCGAATCAGCGCCGTATCCGTGGTGTGGGCTGGTTTGTAGGAGCCTGGAATGATGCGCCGCTGCCTGATAAGCGAAGTCTGGATGCAGCGATCCCGGATCGCCCGGTCTATCTGCTCTGTGCGGATTCCCACAGCATGTGGCTGAATACAAAAGCAATGGAGGAGGTCGGATTTGCACCTGATTTCAATGTGGAAAACGGAGAGGTGTGCAGATTTGCGGACGGCTCTTTCACCGGGCTTTTTATCGAACCTGCAGCTTATGCGCCTGCGATGGAAAAATATATGGAGTTTTCCGAGACAGAAATGCTGGGTATTCATCGGAACTTCCAGAAAACGCTGGCTTCCTATGGTGTTTCGGCAGTCAGCGAAATGTTTGCGGACGATTATACAGAGGATACAAAACAGCGTTATGAGCAACTGGTTCAGTTGGATGAAGAGGAAGGGCTGTGTGCACAGACATTCATCTACACAAAGCTGTTTGACTATACGGATTTTACTCCCTTTTTCAAGATAAAAGAGGAAGTGAGCTCTGATCATGTGCACATTGCCGGAGTGAAAGGCTTTATTGACGGCGTGACGGAGACTTATACGGGGCTTCTTCTGGAGCCCTATACGGATAAACCGGAAACTTGCGGAGAGGTGCTTCCCCTGCATCCAAAGGAGCTGATGCAGCAGGAGATCATCGCGGCAAACCGCGCCGGCATTCAGGTGCGTCTCCATTGTATCGGAGACGGAGCGGTGCGAATGGCGCTGGATATGTATGAGGAAGCGGAAAAACAGACCGGGGTGAAGGATCTGTGCAACACCATCGAACATATCGAAAATATCCATCCGGATGATATTGACCGGTTTGCAGAGCTGGATGTCATTCCTTCCATGCAGCCCTATCATGTGACCCTCTCAAACGGTGGAAAAGTATGGCGGCTGGGCGAGGAGCGGTGCAAACTGGAATTTCCGATCCGCACGATCTTTGACCATGGCGGAAAAATAGCGATCGGAACGGATTATCCGGTAGTGACGATCAATCCGTTCTATACGATCTATGCGGCGGCGACACGCTGTGACGATGAGGGAAAGCCCACCGGGTGTAATCCGGATACGGAAAAACTACCGTTGGCAGAGATCTTAAAAGCCTACACGGCAGGAGCGGCCCGGGTTTACCATTCTTTAGACAGCATGGGAACGATTGAGCCGGGGAAACTGGCAAATATACTGGTGTTATCAAAAAATTTGTTTGAAATTCCGACAGAGCAGATTCGTGATACAAGAGTTTCAGTCAATTATTTTGAAGGAAGAGAGGTATATCATGAGTAAGAGCAGATATGTGATCACGATCACGAGACAGTTTGGCAGTCTGGGACGTCCGATCGCAAAAAAAATGAGTGAATTATTGGGTATTGAGTTTTATGACAGGGATCTGGTGGATCAGGCAGCGGAAAAATTGAAGCTTCCAAAATCTGTTGTGGATGAGGAGGAAGAAAGTGCAGAAGTGACGACACCGTTCTATCTTCGTCGTATGCAGTTCCCGTTGGGAAAGAACACAAACAGTCGTCAGGATGAGATCTTTGAGGCGCAGCAGAACATCATTAAATTTCTGGCGGATGAGGAAACCTGTATCATCGTAGGACGTTGCTCGGATTTCATCTTATCCGAGATGGAAAATGCGATCCATATCTATATTTATGCGCCTTATGAGAAGCGTGTGGAAAACTGTGTAAAGGATTTAAAGATGGATGTAAAAGAAGCACGTAAGCTGATCGTCGATGTGGACGAGGCGCGTGATTCTTACCATATGCATTATGCCGGCTATTATCCCGATGACAAGCTTCACAAGGACATTATGATCGACAGCAGCGTGCTGGGTGTAGACGGAACGGCGGAGTATCTGGTGGATCTGATTAAACGGAAGTTTGGAGAATAATGTATGTTTCGAGAGATGCGATTAACAAAACAGCAGTTGTCCGATGAAGAGGCACGTACTATCTTGGAAAAGGGTGGAACCGGGACTCTGGCACTTTTGGGTGATGAGGGTTATCCGTATTCCGTTCCAATCAATTACATGTATGAGGATGGATGCATCTATTTTCACAGTGCAAAGAACGGACATAAAGTGGATGCGATTGCCAGAGAGTCAAAAGCGTCTATGAGTGTGATTGCAAAAGATGTTTTGATGCCGGAAAAATACACCACAGATTATTGCAGTGTTATTGTTTTTGGGAATATTACACAGATTGCGGATGGCGAAAAAAAGCGCCGAAAGATATATTCTTTTACGAAAAAGTTTTGCAGTGAATATGAAAACGGTATTGACGCAGAAATTGACGGAGCATGGGATCGCTTGCATGTATATGAATTAAAAATTGAGCATATGACCGGAAAGAGGGCAATGCCATAATAATGGAGGAATGAAGTGATGAGAAACGTAACCGTGGCTGCAACGCAGATGACATGCAGCTGGGACAGAGAGGCAACTTTGCAGAAGGCAGACAGGCTGGTGCGCGAGGCAGTGGCAAAGGGTGCAAACATTATTTTATTACAGGAGTTATTTGAAACACCGTATTTCTGCCAGAAACACGAGTTTGAACATATGGAGCTGTCCATGCCCTTGGAGAAAAATCCGGCAGTGGCTCATTTTAAACAGGTGGCAAAGGAGCTGGATGTGGTGTTGCCGATCAGTTTTTTCGAGCGCGCGGGAAATGTGATGTACAACAGTATCGCGATCATTGATGCAGACGGCACTGTGTTGGGCGTGTATCGGAAAACACATATTCCGGACGGAGCTCCCTATGCGGAAAAATTTTATTTTTCACCCGGAGATACCGGATTTCAAGTATGGAAGACGAAATACGGGACGATCGGCGTCGGTATCTGCTGGGATCAGTGGTTTCCGGAGACCGCGCGGTGCATGGCACTGATGGGCGCGGAAATTTTGCTGTATCCCACCGCGATCGGTTCCGAACCGACGCTGGATATCGATTCCAAGCCCCATTGGCAGCATGCGATGCAGGGACATGCGGCGGCAAATATCATGCCGCTTCTGGCATCCAACCGCGTAGGCTATGAGAAGCAGGGCGATTCCGAGATGACCTTCTATGGATCATCGTTTATTGCAGATGAGACCGGAGAGATCGTCGAGGAGGCCGATCGGGAGTCTGAGACGGTGCTGGTGCATACCTTTGATCTGGACGCGATCGATGTGAAGCGCAGACAGTGGGGCGTGTTCCGTGACCGCAGACCGGAAATGTATGGAACATTATTAACAAAATAAAAACGGGAGGGGAATCAGATATGATGACGAAAAAATTATTTATTGACGGCGCATGGGTAGACGGCAGTGAGGGAAAGACATTCAAGTCCATCAATCCTGCAACCGGAGAGGTGATCGCAGAGGTAGCGGAGGCCACTGTTGATGATGCACGCAGAGCCATCGCAGCGGCAAAGAAGTCTTTCTATGAGACAAGAGAGTGGCGAGACATGGATTCACAGGCACGCGGCGATATGCTTCTTAAGATCGCGGATGCCATCGAAGCAAACAAGGACGAACTGGCAAGACTGGATGCCATTGATATGGGTAAACCCTTACGTGAGGCAGAGTGTGACATTGATGATGGCATTCACTGCTATCGTTATTATGCCAGCCTGATCAAGGCACCTTACGGTGGCTGTTATGATGTAAATTCCGGCTTTGGTCAGATGCACAGCTATACGGTACATGAGCCGGTGGGCGTGTGTGCGGAGATCACTCCCTGGAACTATCCGTTTTTGATGGGCGCATGGAAGATGGCACCTTCACTGGCTGCAGGAAATAGTGTGGTGTTTAAACCGGCTACGGTATGCGTACTTTCCAGTATCAAGATGTTTGAGATCTTCGAGGAGTGCGGTCTGCCCAAGGGCGTGGTCAATCTCGTGATGGGCCCCGGCGGAACCATCGGTGATGAGCTGGCGGGAAACAAGGATGTAGACATGGTGACCTTCACCGGAAGTACCGAGGTGGGACAATCCATCATGCGTCAGGCAGCCAGCAATGTGAAAAAGGTCGGTCTGGAGCTGGGCGGAAAGTCACCGAACGTGATCTTTGCAGATGCAGACCTGGACGGCGCTGTGGAATGGGCAATGGTCGGCATTTTTTTCAATCAGGGCGAGGTCTGCTCCGCAGGCAGCCGCATCATCATTGAGGAGAGTATCCATGATGAGTTTGTAAAACGACTGGCGAAGAAAGCCAATGCCATGACCATTGGAAATCCTCTGGATAACCCGGACATGGGAGCGATGGTTTCCGAGAGCCATATGAACAAGGTGCTGGCATATATCGAAAAAGGAAAGGCAGAGGGTGCAACTCTGGTATGCGGCGGCGAGCGCTATACCGAGGGCGAGTGCGCGAAGGGATATTTTATCCGTCCGACAATCTTCGACAACTGCACACCCGATATGACTATCGTAAAGGAGGAGATCTTCGGACCTGTTGTGACCGTGCAGAGCTTCAAGACCGAGGAGGAGGCGATCGCTATGGCAAACGATACCCCCTACGGACTGGCAGGCGCTGTATTTACCGCAGACGGAACGAGAGCGCTCCGCGTCATCAAGGAGATCCGCGCCGGTATCACATGGATCAACTGCTACAATCCGACCTTCAATGAGGCACCCTGGGGCGGCTATAAGATGAGTGGTATCGGCAGAGAGCTGGGCGTGCACGGACTGGAGGAGTATCAGGAGATCAAGCAGATCAACATCAATCTGACTCCGGGCGTGATCGGCTGGTATGAGCACTAAGAGTGAAGATCAGATATTTATTTCGTTAGGCGAAAGATGTCGAAAATCTAATAATATTAGCAATATCTGGGGTTGTTTGTGTCGGAGATGAAGTTGAAAAAGGACAGCTTCTGGCGCGGATCATTGATTGTTCGCACCGGTTGAGACATGACGACTTATTATGGATGACATGAGAAAAGTTTTGCATTAGAATGAAAAAACCTAATTTTATAAAGTAGACAAATAAAAGTCCGAGTGCTAATGTATTATGTGGTTAAAACATAAACGACATGACATGAGCAAAGGCGCTTATCCCAAGGGATAAGTGCCTTTTTTGCTTTCTCATGAAGATCATGCCAAATATATATCTACAGGAGGATTTAGAAATGAGATTAAAGGACACAGGATTAACCGCACAGGACATTAAGGACAAAGTAAACAAATATATGATCGAGACCTATGAGCGTTTCGATTTTCTTGCAGAGACTGCAAAGGATATGTATCTCTATGATGAGAACGGTGAGGGCTATCTGGATTTTTACGCAGGTATCGCAGTAAATAGCGCCGGAAGCTGTAATGAGAAGGTCGTTGAAGCTGTGAAGGATCAGGTCGGTGATATTATGCACACCTTCAACTATCCTTATACGATTCCTCAGGCACTTCTGGCTGAGAAGGTCTGCACGACCATCGGCATGGATAAGATCTTCTTCCAGAATTCCGGTACTGAGGCAAATGAGGCAATGATCAAGATGGCACGTAAGTACGGTATCGAGAAATACGGCCCGAACAAGTATCACATTGTGACCGCAAAGATGGGCTTCCATGGAAGAACCTTCGGCGCCATGTCAGCAACCGGTCAGCCCGGAAATGGCTGTCAGGTAGGTTTCGGACCGATGACCTACGGTTTCTCTTATGCACCCTACAATGATCTGGAGGCATTCAAGAACGCATGTACCGAGAACACCATCGCCATCATGATCGAGCCGGTACAGGGCGAGGGCGGTGTACATCCCGCTACCATGGAGTTCATGAAGGGCCTTCGTGAGTTCTGTGATGAGAAGGGCATGCTCCTTCTGATCGATGAGGTACAGACCGGATGGTGCAGAACCGGTGCAGTCATGAGCTACATGAACTATGGCATCAAGCCCGATATCGTATCTATGGCAAAGGCTCTGGGCGGCGGAATGCCCATCGGTGCGATCTGTGCAACAGAAGAGGTTGCAAAGGCATTCTCAGCAGGAAGCCACGGAACAACCTTCGGCGGACATCCGGTATGCTGTGCTGCTGCTCTGGCTGAGGTCAATGAGCTTTTGGACCGCGATCTGGCAGGAAATGCAAAGAAGATGGGCGATTACTTCTCAGCAAAGCTGGAGACTCTGCCTCACGTAAAAGAAGTCAGACATCAAGGTCTGTTAGTCGGTGTAGAATTTGACGATACCATCAGCGGCGTGGATGTGAAGCATGAGTGTCTGCACAGACATCTGCTGATCACTGCCATCGGTGCACACACCATCCGTATGGTTCCGCCCCTGATCCTGACCGAGGAGGATTGCGACAAGGCAGTAGCGATCATCAAGGAGTCTGTAGAGGCATTATCAAAATAACACACTTAAGGGGACACGATAGATGAAACATATGGTAATTACCATCGGTTGTGAGTATGGTGCCAGAGGAAACGCAGTCGGGAGAAAGGTTGCGGAGGATCTGGGCATCAGATTTTACGACCGTGAACTTGTGGACGCTATTATCGATGAGGTAGGCGTTCCGAAAGATATCATGGAAAAAGTAGAGGAGGGAGTTACGATCGCAGGTAAGGGCGTTCAGGGTCAGGAGCGCGGTAACTTTTCAAAGTACGCCGACCTGACGGAGCGCGCGATCCATGTACAGAAACAGATCATCCGAAAGCTGGCGGACCGGGAGTCCTGCGTGATCATCGGACGGTCTGCGGATTATATCTTAAAAGACCGTGAGGATGTGCTCCGGATCTTTATCTATTCACCCAATGAGGTTCGCATCAAAAACGTGATGGAGAGTCACAATCTGTCTGAGCCGGATGCAAAGCTTTTGATCAGCGAGAAAGATAAGCGCTATCACAAGCGTCATCTGGCGCTGACCGGAAGTAACCGTGGTGACCGTCACAACAGAGATCTGCTTATTGACAGCAGTCTGCTTGGTGTAGAGCGCACAGCAAGCTATATCGAGACGCTGGCAAAAGAGCTGTTTGCGGAGTAAGGGGGATAGATACATATGGATAAGAAACAATCTGAATTTGACAAAGTATTTAGTGCATGGGACATCTTAGTCATTGCATTTGGAGCGATGATCGGTTGGGGATGGGTGGTATCCTCCGGCAGCTGGATCGGAAAGGGCGGCGTGCTTGGAGCGGCGCTCGGCTTTGTGCTGGGCGGCATTATGATCTTCTTTGTAGGTCTGACCTACGCAGAATTGACGGCGGCCATGCCGCAGTGTGGTGGTGAGCACGTGTTCAGTCACCGGGCAATGGGACCGACCGGATCTTTTATCTGTACATGGGCCATTATTTTAGGCTACGTCAGTGTTGCATGCTTTGAGGCGTGTGCATTTCCGACGATCCTGACATATTTGTTTCCGGGCTTTTTAAAGGGTTATCTGTATACGGTGGCGGGTTTTGATATTTATGCCTCATGGTTGGCAGTGGCGATCATTCTGGCGTTTATCATCATGCTTATCAATATCATGGGAGCAAAAACGGCGGCTGTTTTACAGACGATACTCACACTGATCATTGGCGGATCCGGTATCTTGTTGATCGTTGCATCCGTGTTTAACGGCACCGTGGATAACTTAAACGGTCAGATGTTTGTGGGCACCGGCGGCGGATCTGTATTGAAGAGCATGCTGTCCGTAGCAGTGATGACACCTTTTTATTTTATTGGATTTGATGTCATTCCGCAGGCGGCGGAGGAGATCAATGTTCCGCTGAAAAAGATCGGAAAAATGCTGATCCTTTCCGTTGTGATGGCAGTTGTTTTCTACGCTCTGGTCATCGTGGCAGTGGGTCTGGTGATGAATTCCGATGCGATCCTGGCTTCCGAGAGCGGAACCGGACTTGTGACCGCAGATGCAATGGCGGCGGCATTTCATACACCTGTGATGGCAAAGGTCATTATTGTCGGCGGTATGTGCGGAATCGTGACGTCCTGGAACTCTTTTATGATCGGCGGTTCCAGAGCGATGTATTCCATGGCAGAGTCTTACATGATCCCAAAGACCTTTGCAAAGCTTCATCCGAAGTACAAGAGCCCCATCAACTCCCTGATCCTGATCGGAGCGCTGACAATGCTTGCTCCTTTAGCGGGAAGAAAGATGCTGGTGTGGATCTCCGATGCGGGAAACTTTGGATGCTGTCTGGCGTATTGTATGGTTTCTATTTCCTTTTTGATCCTGCGCAAAAAGGAGCCGGAGATGGACCGTCCTTATAAAGTAGCTCCCTGGAAGTTTGTCGGCACGATGGCCGTGCTCATGTCCGGATTTATGGTGGCGATGTATCTGATCCCGGGAAGCGGATGCAGTCTGGTGGCACAGGAGTGGCTTGCAGTTGGCAGCTGGAGTTTACTGGGCGTTGTATTTTACGTGATATGTAAGCGCAAGTATAAAGAAGAATTTGGCATGCTGGTAGAGCTGATCTCCGATGAGGACGCAGCAAGCCTGATGCCGGAGGCAGACGACGAAGAACTTGACAGTGTAATAGACGCTGCGATCGAGCGTGTATTTGCAAGGCTCGAACAGGTGGCATAATTGATATCGTGAATAGGTAGGAGGAGCTTCATGAACGAATTTTCATTTTCTGTACCGCAAAATATCGTTGTGGGCAGAGGTACGATGGCGAAATTGCCTGAAATTGCAAAAAAACTGGGCGGAAGCCATGCGCTGATCATATCAGGACCGAATCTGAAAAAGATGGGAATCGTGCAGCGGGCAGCTGATTATTTAAAAGAAGCAGGAATACAGTCTGACAGTTTTACAGATACGGAGGCAAATCCGTCTGTAGATACCGTTCAGAAGGCGGCAGAGACATTTAAAGCATGCGGAGCAGATTTCCTTGTTGCATTAGGTGGCGGTTCTCCGATGGATGTATCTAAGGCGGTGGGCGTTCTGGCAAAGTATGGCGGAAATATTACAGATTATGAGGGTGCACATAAGGTGCCCGGAAAGATCGTGCCGCTGATCGCACTGCCTACGACTGCAGGCAGCGGTTCAGAAGTGACGGCATTTTCTGTCATTACCGACCACAGCAGAGATTACAAGCTGACCGTATTCAGCTATGAGCTGTTCCCGGACTATGCGATCCTGGACGCAGAGCTGATCATGAGTGCGCCGGCATCTGTGGCAGCCGCCTGCGGCATTGATGCCTTTATCCACGCGGAGGAGGCCTACATCTCTACTGCGGCATCACCTTTCTCCGATGCAATGGCAGAGAAAGCCATGGAGCTGATCGGAGGAAATATCCGTCGTTTTGTGGCAAACCGTATGGATGCCGAGGCTGCAGAAGCAATGATGACAGGTTCCCTGTTTGCGGGTCTGGCGTTCTCCTTTGCGAGACTCGGAAATGTTCATGCCATGAGTCATCCCATCAGCGCATATTTCAACGTGCCTCACGGCGTGGCAAATGCCGTACTTCTCCCGGTCATCGCTGAGTACAATGCGCTGGCTGACCATGGCAGATATTTAAAGATCTACAATTATATCAGCAAGATTCCTGCTTACGAGGGTGAGTTTGAGCCGATGATGCTGGTGGAGGCGATCCGTTCCTTATGTGCAGATATCGGAATCCCGGCAGGTATCATAGAGGCAGTGAATAATGCCAGCAGAACCGGTGCAATCTCTAAAGAGGAAATCGAGGGAAAGATCCCGGCCATGGCTGCAGATGCCATGAAGAGCGGAAATATCGCGGTGAATCCGCGGGCATCCAGACAGTGCGATATTGAGATGTTGTACAAACAGGCGTTGTAAAATAGACAATAAGAAAGGCTGTGCCTGACGAGAGTCTGGCATGGCTTTTTTATTTCATAGGAAATTCCGCCGAATTTCCCATGAAACAAAATGCTCCGCAAGGATGCGCAAAGCGCATTCTTTTTTATTTTTTGGGAATGTTTCATACCGTAAAAAATTGACACTCCATACGATAGCACCTATAATGGGGAATGGAGGTATCGAATATTATGGAGTTGACTGCGGAAGAACGATCACAATTGGACGCGTTGCTGCAGCGTTACC
Organism: uncultured bacterium; assembly: GCA_945828315.1. GTDB lineage: Bacteria > Bacillota > Clostridia > Lachnospirales > Lachnospiraceae > W0P33-017. Next base: position 26,532 of record CALZQA010000006.1, read on the forward strand.
GGCAGCATGCGAAGATACAGGAAATGAAGCGCTATATCCAGCATGGGTCGATCACGACCTATGACCATGTGGAGCGGGTGACACAATTATGTTTTCTTTTAAATCGAAGATGGCATCTGGGCGCGGATGAACGGGCGCTGGTGATGGGTGCATTCATGCACGATTTTTATCTGTATGACTGGCATGAAAATGACCGGTCGCACCGGTTACACGGCTATCATCATCCGGAGCGTTCCTGCGCCAATGCGGTTGCTTATTTTCAGATCGGGGAGCTGGTGCAGCAGATGATACGGACACACATGTGGCCCCTCACGATCACAAAGCTGCCACGTAGCAGAGAGGCATGGATCTTGTGTCTGGTAGACAAATATATTTCAACAAAAGAGACATTTGCAATGAGGAAACGGGGATAAATTTTATGTGGATCAGTAAGTATTTTGTATATTTCGTGATTTTCAGCGTGATGGGCTGGATCTATGAATCGGCATTCTGTACGATCAAGACCGGAAAGTGGCAGAACCGGGGATTTCTTTACGGACCGCTCTGCCCGATCTATGGTGTGGGGGCAACAGCGATCACCTTTATTGTGGATCAGGCCGAAGCCCATGGATTGTCTGATATGGAATGGTGGCAGATCTTTCTGATCGCATTTTTCGGAAGCATTGTACTGGAATACGTGACTTCATATGTGCTGGAAAAATTATTTCATGCGTATTGGTGGGATTACAGTGATGTACCGTTAAACATTAACGGGCGTGTGTGTCTGCCGGCGTCCATCGGATTTGGTGTTGCGGGCCTCATCGTGGTTTACGGCATTGCGCCGCTGACCAAGCAGATGATCGGCTGGATCTCTCCGGCATGGATGGAAGCGCTGTCCCTGGTTTTTATGGCAGTGGTCGCAGCAGATACGACACTGACAGTATCCGTACTGACACATTTCGAGCAGAATGTGATCGCAATGGAATCAACGTTGAACCAGCATATGGAGGAATTTGTGAGCTCCATTCAGGAAAAAACGCAGGAAGCAAGTGCCAATTTCGCCGAGGAGCGTGCGCGCTTCTCACGTGAAAATCTGGAGCGATCCATACAGAATATGGAAAAGACCCATCGTCTGGCTTTGAGACGTGTGCAGGGCTTCCGCAGCACTGATAAAGAAAAGGAAAAACGGGTATACTCAAGGGAGATGGTACTGGAATCGATCAAGAAATATATCAGTACCGGCAGGAGATCCTGATGAGAGAAGACCGTTACTGGAAAATTGTTTCGCGTTCATTAAAAATAGCAGTCGGAAGCAGCCTGGCAATTTTTGTTGCTTATCTGCTGAGACTGCAAAACGCAACTGCAGCAGGCATCATCACGCTGATCACGATCGTAACGAGCCGTCACGAGACGGTACAACTGTCGTATCAGCGGGTGATGACTTTTTTTCTGTCTGTAGCGCTTGCCTGCGTCATCTTTCAGGCAATCCCGTGGGCTTGGGTAGACTATGGGATCTATATTTTTGCAATGGCAGTCATCTGTCAGCTCTTACACTGGGATTCGACCATATCTCTCAATGCGGTCATCGGGACGCATTTTCTTGTAAGTCAGGATTTTTCACTTGAATTTATCTTAAATGAATTTTCCCTCGTACTGATCGGGATCATATTTGCGATCCTGCTCAACTTTTATCCCCGTGTGCCGAAGGATCTCGCATAATGAAAACCGGGCGTGGAAGTGATTCCACGCCCGATTGTTATGTATGCATTATTTTTCGTATAAAAACCGTTCCGGCAGTTCTACCTGAAAGGCTTTCGCCAGCTCACGGAACTGATCCGGCTGGATCGTCTGGCGTTTCTGGGGTGCCATGGAGAGTACCTTCACCAGAATTTCAGCAGATTTTTCAATCGTGTGCATCAGGCCGAAGGTGTTGTGTGCGCCCTCGCCGGCGCAGAAAATGCCGTGGTGTGCCCAGATGGCTGCGTCGTATTTCTCCATAAGCTTACTGGTAGCTTCGGCGATCTCGCGTCCGCCGGGTACCATCCATCCTACGACACCGATGCCGTCCGGGAACACGACCGGACACTCGGTTGCCATCTCCCACAGCTCACGGGTGAAAACTTCGTCCTCCAGCGGAAGAACAAAAGTCAGTGCGATGATGTTTGCGGGATGTGCATGGTAGATCACGCGGTATCTGCCGTTTGTCACACGTTTTTTCACAGCGTGGTTCATCAGATGGCTGGGCAGTTCACTGGTAGGTTTGCCGCCTTCTACCAGTCCCCATTTCAACTGATAATTTTCCCCTTTATCGTCCAGTTCGATGATCGCCAGTGTCGCTTCCGGGTCATCCTTGATATCGCGGAAAAATTTACCGCTTCCGGTGACAAGGAAAAATTCCCCAGCCAGATCAGGTACGCTTGCGCCGATCGGCACCCACGGACCATCATTTTTTAAACGATTCTTAATCAATTCGATCTCTTCCGGCTTGATGCGGTAGGAGAGATTGCCGCCGTTTCGCTCATGCCAGCCAAGGCGGAAACCATCGTCTGCCATGCGGATAAAACCCTGTACAAATGTCATATCTAAAACCTTCATCGAAAAATACCTCCTTTTCTCGCCATACATATATATGTGTGCTTATTTTTATAGTAATCAATCATAGCGGGTTTGTCTACCGGAAATGAGAGCGTGGGTGGTAGCATTTTGCATAAACTTATGAAAGATGCAGGATATATGTCCCATAAAGGAAAAAATGTGGTATAATTTACACATATTTGGCGAGATATGCAGATATCATCTGAAAAAGAGGAGGAGTATATTCTTATGAAGAAATGGAAAGACGTGAGTATCCGGGTGAAGGTACTGATCCCGATCGTGTTGATGCTGGTGATGATGTTGGTCTATATGGTGGGAAGTCTGTATGGAATGGAGCAGATGCACCAGGATATTGTATCCCTTGCAGAGCAGAATACGGCTTTGATGGAGCAGGCACGAGTGGATGATGAGGAGACACTCGCGCAGGTGGCGGAGCTTGCTGCTGAAAGACAGGCATCTTACCAGACAACAGTGATCAGTTGCATTGTGAGTGGAGTGATCTTTGTTCTGATCTTTATTTTCTGTGTGATCAATTTAGATCGTAAGGTGACATGGCGCCTGCGCAGACATATTGAAAAGCTGGATGAGATCATAGAATCCATTGAAGAGGGTCATGGAGATCTGTCAAAACGTCTGATGGTGCTGAATCAGGATGAGATGGGCCGGCTGGCGGCGGATGTCAATCGCTTTATCGATATTCTGGAGCGGATCATGAAGAAGATCAATCTGGATTCCAATTCGCTGGCGATGATCGTGCAGGATGTGACGGAAAAAGCGGACAATTCAAACAGCAGTGCATGCGATGTGTCTGCGGTGGCAGAGCAATTGTCGGCTACGATGGAAGAAGTATCAAGCACTGTTTCCAATGTGGATGAGAATGCGAACCGGGTGATGGACGAACTCACAAAACTGCAGAAGACAACAGAAGAGATTCTGAAGTATTCGGATGAGATGAAGGCGCGTGCTGATGAACTGGAAGAATCCGCACAGAACAATAAGGCTGAGACCGGAAGAATGATCGCACCGATCATTGAGAAGATCAAGCGCGCGGTGGAGAACAGCAAAAATGTTGAGAAAGTCAATGAGCTGACCGACGAGATCCTATCTATTTCCAGTCAGACAAACCTGTTATCTTTGAATGCTTCGATCGAGGCTGCCAGAGCAGGAGAGGCAGGACGGGGATTTGCAGTAGTTGCAGATGAGATCCGTCTGCTGGCAGATTCCAGCAAGGAGACAGCCAGCAATATTCAGGGGATCAACAGTATGGTCATTGAACTGGTGCGCGAGCTGATCGACAACTCCAATGAGATCCTTCATTATGTAGAGAATACGATCCTGCCGGATTATGACAACTTTGTTTCCAGCGGCAGGCATTACAGCGATGATGCGGCCCATATCAATGAACAGATGATCCATTATGCGGAGCGTTCACATGAGATCGTTGGAATGGTTTCTGATATGGTCGATTCGATCAACGGTATCACAGATGCGGTAGAGGAGGGAGCAAACGGTGTGAGCAGTGTTGCAGACAGCATACAGACACTTGTATCAGAAATATCCGTGATCAATACAAAGATGACTGAGAATCAGGAAATTGCAGGAAGTCTGCAGGAAGAAGCAAAGATGTTTCAGATGTAAAAAACAGTAGTGAAATGATAAAAAAGAGGTAAGTCTGATCAGAATCAGGCTTACCTCTTTTGGTGTATACATTTATTTTGCAGCCTCAAATTCTTTCAACTGTTCTTCGCCCGGGGCAGCAGTCAAAAGGCTGACCACGATGATGAATAACAGTGATACAAAGAATGCAGGCAGCAGCTCATAGATGTTCCATGCGCCGCCCAGGGGACGCACAAGGTATTTCCAGATAAATACGGTAGCACCGCCGGAGATCATACCGGCAAGTGCCCCCCACTTGTTGGAACGTTTCCAAAACAGGGAGCACAGCATAACTGCACCAAAAGCGCCGCCAAAGCCGGCCCATGCGAAAGAAACGATACCGAAAACAGAAGAGTTCGGATCTCTTGCAAGGAAAACGCCTAGGATCGCGATCGCGGCGATCGTGATACGTGCAATAAAAAGGCTCTGCTTTTCTGAAAGTTTTATATGGAAGAAGTCCTGCAAAACGTTCTGTGAGACACTGGATGCAGCTGCAAGCATCTGGCTGTCTGCAGTAGACATGGTGGCTGCCAGAATACCAGCGAGAATGACACCGGCAATAAGTGCCGCCAGTATGCCATGCTGGCTGATGAGCCCTGCAATCTTTACAATGAGCGTCTCGCTGGAGCTTCCCTCCAGAAATCCGAGCGCACCGGCGTTTGTCATACCTAGACCAACGATACCGATGATAATGGCAACGGCCATGGCGATAAATACCCAAACCGTTGCGATCCGCCGGGACAACACGAGCTTCTTCTCGTCCTCGATCGCCATGAAGCGCAGCAGGATGTGAGGCATACCGAAGTATCCGAAGCCCCATGCCATACAGGATGCAATGGATAATGCGCCATAGGGAATGGCGTTTCCGGTGGCAGGATCATGTGATGCTGTCAGTGAGAGATATCCGGACAGGGACTGTGCGTTCTCAACGACAGCACCCCAGCCGCCGGCGCTGCTGATACCGTATGTAAGAACGGTAACGAGAGCCACTGTCATGACGATACTCTGGATCAGGTCAGTGGTGGATACGGCACCGAAGCCGCCCATGATCGTGTAGCCGACAATGACAAGTGCCGCAACGATCATTGCAACCGTGTAATTGACACCAAACAGGCTGTTAAACAGCTTGCCGCAGGCAGCGAAGCCGGATGCGGTGTAAGGAATAAAAAAGATGATGATCACGATCGCTGCAAGTGCATTTAAGGTATTGCTCTTGTCGTGATAGCGCTTGGAGAAAAACTCCGGAACAGTGATGGCACCGATATTCTGGGAATAGCGGCGCAGTCTGCGGGATACGAAATACCAGTTGAGCCAGGTACCGATACCGAGACCGATGGCTGTCCATGCAGCATCCGCTACACCGGAGAGATAAGCGACTCCGGGCAGTCCCATCAAAAGCCAGCTGCTCATGTCGCTGGCCTCGGCACTCATCGCGGTCACCAAGGGTCCCATTTTTCTGCCGCCCAGATAAAAGTCTTCCGAATTACTGGTGCGTTTGCTGAAACGAAAACCGACCACAAGCATCATCAGCAGATAAATGACGATCGCTGTGATGATCAGAAAATTTGTCGTGTTCATTTTCATAACCTCCTTTAGATTACTTTCTTATGGTACAGTGCAAAAACACTATCGTTGCCTATTTTATCATGTTTTTCCGCAAAGGTAAACAAAATATTGAAGAATCCGGGATTTTCAGTAAAAATCTGTTGACAGTGTGCAACGATGGTGCTATCATGAACATATGAACAATTACTCATATGAAAAGATGATGCAAGGAGCGGGAAGGAGAGCAGAAACGATGGCAATGAATGATGTAGAGATCTGTGAGGATAAATGTATCCATGCAGACCGGCTGGAAAAGGTACGGGCAGGATTGCCGGATGAGGATGAACTGTATGATCTGGCGGAATTGTTCAAGGTGTTCGGGGATTCCACACGCATCCGTATTTTATATGTGCTGTTTCAGTCTGAGTTGTGTGTCTGCGATCTGGCGGAGGCACTTCAGATGACGCAGTCAGCCATCTCACACCAGCTCAAGATCTTAAAGCAGGCAAAGCTTGTGACCGGCAGGCGCGAAGGAAAATCCGTGTTTTATGCGCTGGCGGATGACCATGTGCGGTCCATCATCGATCAGGGCAGAGAACACATTGAGGAGTAAAATAAAAAAGGGAGGATATCTTAATTATGAAGAAAAAATTCAAATTACAGGATCTGGATTGTGCAAACTGTGCGGCAAAAATGGAGGAAGCAATCAAAAAGATTGAAGGAGTGAATGATGCCAGCATGAGCTTTATGACACAGAAGCTTACCATCGACGCAGCAGATGACCGTTTTGATGCCATCATGGATGAGGTTGAGAAGGTCTGCGCAAAGGTTGAGCCTGATATGAAGATTCTGCGGTAATACAAAGCAGCCGTGCGGCTGCTTTTTTACCCGGCTAGGAGGAGCATTATGACAAAAAAACAAAAACAGATGGTCGTGCGTATTGCGGTGGCATTTGTGATGCTGGTATTGATCATGATCGGAGAGCATACCGGATGGTTAGATCGTATACAGCCCCATCTGCTGTTGGCGTTGATCTGCCTGATCCCGTATCTGATCATCGGCTATGACATTTTATATAAGGCAGCACGCAATATTAAAAACGGTCAGGTGTTTGATGAGAACTTTCTGATGATGATCGCCACATTCGGAGCATTCGGCGTGGGAGAGTATTCCGAGGCGGTGGCAGTTATGCTGTTCTATCAGGTGGGCGAGTTGTTCCAGAGTTATGCGGTAGGAAAATCGCGTCAGTCCATCTCTGACATGATGGATATCTGTCCGGAATACGCCAATGTTGAGGAAGACGGTGTGCTCACACAGGTGGATCCCGATGATGTGGAGGTCGGTACGATCATCATCATCAAGCCCGGTGAACGTGTGCCGTTGGACGGTGTCGTGGTGGAGGGCGAATCCATGATCGACACGGCGGCGCTGACGGGCGAGTCAGTCCCGCGCAGAGCGGCTGTCGGGGACGACATCATCAGCGGATGTGTCAATGGCAGTGGTACGCTCAAGGTACGCACTACGAAGGAATTTGATGATTCTACGGTGGCACGTATTCTGGAACTGGTGGAAAACGCCTCTTCCAAAAAGGCGCATGTGGAAAACTTTATTACAAGATTTGCAAAATATTATACACCGATCGTTACGATCGGAGCGGTGATCCTGGCCTTTGTGCCGCCGACCGTGCTGACACTGGCAGGTGCAGGCAGCTTTGGTGCGCTTCTGGGCGACTGGCTTTATCGCGCATGTACATTTCTGGTCATCTCCTGTCCGTGTGCATTGGTCATCTCGGTTCCGCTGGGATTTTTTGGTGGTATCGGAGCTGCGTCAAGGATCGGTGTGCTGGTGAAGGGAAGCAATTACCTGGAAGCAGTTGCCGAGATGGATACCATTGTCTTTGATAAGACCGGTACGCTGACAAAGGGCGAATTTAAAGTAAGTGAAGTACTTCCGGTACATCTTGCACCGGAACAGATGCTGGAGCTGGCAGCGCTGGGCGAGGGCTATTCAACTCACCCGATCGCAGCATCTATCCGTGAGGCTTACGGAAAGCCACTGGCTATGGAACGCGTGGCGGATACAGAGGAGATCTCAGGACATGGTATTCACACATTTATTGACGGAAAGGAAGTACACCTCGGAAATGCAAAATTGATGGAATCTTTGCAAATTCCCTTTACAAAATCGGACAGTGCGGGTACAGTAGTGTATATAGCGCTGGAACGTGAATTTGCAGGAACTATTGTGATCGCGGATTCCGTGAAGGAAGGCGCAAAGGAAGCGCTGGCAGCCATGAAACGCGTGGGCGTGAAAAAGACGGTCATGCTGACCGGAGACCGCAGGGAAGCAGCGGAGTCTGTTGCGAAGGAACTCGGCATCGATGAGGTGCATTACGAGTTGCTTCCGGATGATAAGGTGTCCAAGGTGGAACAGTTGCTGGCGGAAGAACCGTCGAAAGCGCGGCTTGCATTTGTGGGTGACGGTATCAATGATGCCCCGGTGCTCACGAGAGCGGATGTGGGTATTGCGATGGGAAGCATGGGCAGCGATGCTGCAATTGAGGCAGCGGATGTGGTGCTTATGGATGACGATGTGCGAAAGATCGCCAAGGTAGTAGGTATCGCGCGCAAGACGCTTCGTATTGTCAAACAAAATATCGTCTTTGCACTGGCGGTGAAATTATTGGTACTCATTCTGGGTGCCACCGGTTATGCGAATATGTGGGCGGCGGTGTTTGCCGATGTCGGTGTATCGGTGCTTGCGATTTTGAATTCCATGCGCACATTGCGTGGAAAATGACAGGATATGGAAAAAGAATCTCATAAAAGAATCTCTCATTGATGGGGTTCTTTTTTCTTGCGTATGGGAAATGGACAAAATTGCCATGCCGGGAAATAGTTACGGAGGGGATCATGGAACAACTGAAGAGAAAATTTATCGGAGACAGAAAATTTTATGCAATGGTTTTGGCAGTGGCGGTGCCGATCATGCTGCAAAACGGGCTGACGAATGTGGTGAGCCTTCTTGACAATTTAATGGTGGGACGTGTCGGTACGGATCAGATGTCCGGCGTGTCCATCGTCAATCAGCTGATCTTTATCGTATATCTGAGCCTGTTTGGAGGCATGGCGGGCGCCGGTATTTTTACAGCTCAGTATTTTGGAAAAAAGGATGAAAAGGGCGTACAGGATATTTTCCGCATCAAGATCGTCATCGGAATGGTGCTGGCGGCCATCGGTATATTTGTGCTGTGGTTCTGGAGTGAGCCGCTGATCGGCATGTTTTTGCATGAGGGTGATGCATCTCTGTCCGTGGATGCAACGATGCTGTATGCAAAGCAGTATCTTGGTATCATGCTTATCGGACTTGTGCCCTTTGCACTCTCACAGTGTGTAGCGAGCACACTGCGCGAATGCTCCCAGACGGTATCACCCATGATCGCCAGCGTGGCGGCCGTGTTTGTAGACCTTGTGTTTAACTATATTTTGATCTTCGGAAAATTCGGTGCACCTGCACTGGGCGTAAGGGGTGCTGCGGTTGCCACGGTCATGTCTCGTTTTGTCGAGTGCGCGTTTCTACTCATCTGGACCTGGAAGCATAGAGCGCAGTACAGTTTTATCACCGGTTTATTTTCTCGAAAGCCCATTGCAGGTATTCTCTGGAAGCAGTCCATTTCCAAAGGCATGCCGTTACTCATCAACGAGTTTTTGTGGTCTCTGGGTGTGACGATGCAGGCACAGTGTTATTCCACCCGTGGGCTGGAGGTCGTTGCGGGACTGAATATCTGCAACACATTAAACAATGTGTTTAATATTGCATTTCTTGCAATGGGAAATGCAGTGGCGATCATTATCGGACAGATGCTCGGTGCAGGAAAAATGGAGGAAGCGAAGGACACAGACACAAAGCTGATCTTTTTCTCGGTTGTTATGTGTATCGGCATCGGTGCGCTGATGGCGCTGGCTGCACCGTTTTTCCCGCTCACCTATAATACGACACCGGCTGTGCAGCAGCTGGCGACAAGCTTTTTACTTGTGATGGCCTTTATGATGCCCTTCTGTTCCTTTACAAATGCTTCTTATTTTACGCTCCGCTCCGGCGGATGCACCGGTATCACGTTTTTGTTTGACAGTATGTATATGTGGTGTCTGGTGGTTCCGTTGGCCTTCGTACTCTCGCGGTTTACAGATATCGAAGTTGTACCTTTATACATGCTGGTGCAGGGCACGGAGCTGATCAAAGCCATCATCGGATATATGCTTGTGAAAAAGGGTGTATGGCTGCGAAATCTGGTCTCGGAGGAGGTCTGACGAATGGATGAGCGGACGCTGGTGGTCGTGCGGGGCGCAGGTGATCTTGCCACCGGAACCATTGTAAAACTGGTAAAATGCGGATACGCTGTCATTGCGCTGGAGACGGAAGCGCCGGCTGCGATCCGACGGACCGTGGCATTTTCGGAGGCGATATATACCGGAAAACAGCAGGTGGAGGATATGTGCGGAGTGTGCGCACAGACACTGCAGGAGGCGTATGCGCTTGCAATGCAGGGAATGCCGGCGATCCTTGTAGATCCTGAGGGGGAGAGTGCCCGACAGCTGCATCCGGCCGCGGTTGTGGATGCCATTCTTGCCAAGCGAAATCTCGGGACAGAACGGACAATGGCGCCCTTTACGGTGGCGCTGGGCCCCGGCTTTACGGCAGGCAGGGATGTGGACGTTGTCATTGAGACAAAACGCGGACATGATCTCGGCCGGCTGATCTATGAGGGAGAGGCAGCTGCAAACACAGGTATTCCGGGGATGATCGCGGGCTATGGCGCAGAGCGTGTCATTCATGCACCGGCGGCGGGTGTTTTGCGGGTGTGTGCACAGATTGGAGATATGGTGGAAAAGGACTCGGTAATAGCGGTGATCGAACCGGAGTGTGAGACGGAGGGCAGAGGGTGCGCTTCGAAGAAGCCTGAGGCGGTGCCGGTGCATGCGAGTTTGACCGGACTTTTACGGGGCCTGATCCGTGACGGCTATCCGGTGACCGCGGGCATGAAGATCGCGGATATCGATCCGCGGGCAGAGGAGTACGATAACTGCTTTAAAATATCGGATAAAGCGAGATGTATCGCAGGCGGTGTGTTGGAAGCGTTGCTTCATGCGGGGGTGATGCCATGATCGTTGCGGTGGTGGGAAGCGGAGGCAAGACAACCTATATCAGAGAACAGGCGGTTCGTTATCTCGCGCAGGGAAAAAAGGTATTGGTTACGACAACTACGCATATGTATGCAGAGGAGGACACGTTATTTACGAATGACGCGGTGGAAATCTGTGCATGCTTACAGACAAAAGGTTACTGTATGGCAGGACAGCCTGCCGAGGATGGGTCCGTAAAGATCCGGGGGCTGTCCCCGGATGTGCTGGCGCGGGCGGCACAGTGTGCCGATGTGGTGCTTGTGGAGGCGGATGGGTCAAAGCGAAAGCCTGTCAAATTTCCGGCGGAACATGAGCCGGTCATACCTGACGGCACAGACATGATCGTGATCATCATGGGATTTTTTGCGGCGGGACGGACCATTGCAGAAGCATGCCACAGGCAGGAGCTGGTGTGCCGTTGTCTGGACGCTTCACCTGACCATCGCCTGACGGAGACAGATCTGCAAAAGCTTGTGGAGGAAGGCTATCGCAAGCCTCTGGCGCGCAGGTTTCCGCAGGCAGAAATTATTTTAAAAAAATCATTGTAGAATCAGGTAAATTCCGCTATAGTAAATATATTATTTTATAAAGAAGAGGGTAATCGTTCAGGACAGAAGGTGTTGAACAGTTACGAAGAGGGATCTGCGCATGCATATGTTAATTGAGCTTGTACTTCTGGTGATCGGTTTTGTCATGCTGATCAAAGGTGCTGATATTTTTGTGGAGGGAGCCGCCGGAATTGCAGCCAAATTTGGCATTCCACAGCTGGTGATCGGATTGACGATCGTGGCAATGGGAACGAGTGCTCCGGAGGCAGCGGTGAGTATTGCCGCTGCATTTAAAGGAACGGCCGACATCACCATTGGGAATGTTGTCGGCAGTAATATTATGAATATTCTTGTGATACTGGGTGTGACGGCGCTCATTGTGGCGGTGGCGGTACAGCAGTCTACGGTCCGCTATGAGATCCCTTTTGTCATACTGGTTACCATTGTTCTGTTGGTGATGGGAGCGCTGGACGGAAAGATCGGCCGACTGGACGGCGTGATCCTCTGGGCGTTGTTTATCGTATATCTGATCTATCTTTTCCTGATGGCCAAGCATGGAAGGGAAGAGGAAGAAGCGCAAATGGATGCACCGGTGTGGAAACTGATCCTGTTCGTCATCATCGGCGCTGCGCTGATCGTGATCGGTGCCGATGTAAGTGTGGATGCGGCTTCTGAGATCGCACGTGTGATCGGGCTGAGCGAACGGTTTATCGGACTGACGATCGTTGCCTTGGGAACAAGCCTGCCGGAGCTTTGCACTTCCGTTGTTGCTGCCAGAAAAGGAAATGCAGATCTGGCGATCGGAAATATCGTCGGAAGCAATATTTTTAATATCTTATTTGTCGTGGGAACGACTTCACTGATCATTCCGGTGCCCTTCAATCCGGCGTTTGTGGTGGATACGGCGGTTGCGATCGGTGCTGCTGTGCTGTTGTGGATCTGTGTATTGCGGAAGAAAAAGCTGACCCGTCCGGGCGGTGTCCTGATGCTGGCAGCCTATGCCGGGTACTTTGCATATCTGATGATGAAATAGGGAAACGGGACTAAAAAAAGGGGAGAGATCGTTCCGAAAGTAGGAGTTTTGAGAATGAAGAAAAATTACAGACAGGTCATTCGACTGATCTGTGTTGGAATCTTATTTGCCGCAGTGTTTGTGGTGCTGGTGCATAAGGGTGCGATCCCCAGATTCTGGGAGCAGACCGCGGAGGTCATGCAGCCGGCAGAACAATTAGAGACCATTGAGATACCCGGACCGCAGGAGGAAGAAGAAAATGATGTACAGCAGGTACAAGCTGAGCCGGAGCCGCAGGAAGAACCGGAGCTGTCTTCAGAGGAATTGCTGAATGAATATCTTGCGGATGATCCGCGCACGCCGGTGCAGGTAAAGGGTATTTTTGTCACCGGCGCAGTGGCAGGAACAGAAAACACAATGCCGGCGTTGACGCAGATGGTGGAGGACAGCTCACTCAATGCCATGGTGATCGACATCAAAAATGATGCCGGAGAAGTGACTTATAAAATGGGCTTACCGTTATCACAGGAGATCGGTGCGGAAGTGCGTTATGTATCGGATATGCCACGGCTGATCCGGCAGTTGAAGGAGAAGGGCATCTATCTCATTGCGCGTATCGTGGCATTTAAGGATCCGATCCTTGCGGAGAAAAAGCCGGAGTACGCGGTGAAAAATGCAGACGGCAGTGTCTTTCATGACAACAACGGTCTGGCTTGGGTCAATCCCTATAACGAGGAAGTCTGGGATTACCTGATCGATCTGAGCAGACAGGCGGCGGCGCTGGGGTTTGACGAGATCCAGTATGACTACATCCGTTTTTCGACAGCGAAAGGAATCTCTGAGGCGGATTTTAGCCCGGAGTCGGAGGGAAAGACGAAACAGGAGGCCATCAACGGCTTTTTGACGAAGGCCTATGAGACGCTGGCTCCGATGGGCGTGTATGTATCGACAGATGTGTTCGGAACGATCATCTGCAATGAATCGGACGGCAAACTGATCGGGCAGGATTATGTGGAGATGGCAAAACATTGTGACTATATCTGTCCGATGATATATCCCTCCCACTATGTGAATAACGCCTATGGGATCGCAGTGCCGGACGCAAAGCCCTATGATCTGATCTATGCGGCAGTGGCAGACGGAGAGGCAAAGCTTGCCTCGGCACTGGAAGAAGATTCATCTTTACATATCGCAAAGCAGCGTCCGTGGCTCCAGGCATTTACCGCCACATGGGTGCAGGGGCACATTCCATATAAAGGAAAACAGCTTCAGGATCAGATCCGGGGAGCCGCCGATGCAGGGGTGCAGGAATGGCTGCTGTGGAATGCATCGAACAATTATGATAACGTGAAAAGCAGTATATAATGCCAGACAGCACGAAAAAAGGAGCTCTGCACCGAAGTACGGTGCAGGGCTCCTTTTATTTTACTGTGCTCAAAAGTTATTTATTGGAACGTCTCCAGATCTTCATTTTTTCTGCCTCGGCGATCAGCTCATCGCGGAAATCCGGATGTGCGATGGAGATCAGAGCTTCCGCTTTCTGCCAGGTGGACATACCCTTGACATTTACCATGCCATACTCTGTAACAACGTAGTGTGTGTTGGCACGGGTATCGGTGACGATGGATCCATTTGCCAGTGTCGGACGGATGCGGGAATGCATTTTTCCCTCTTTGTCTGTAAAGGTGGAAGAGCAGCAGATAAAGCTCTTACCGCCGTTGGAGAGATAAGCGCCCAGCACAAAGTCCAGCTGTCCGCCGGCACCGCTGATCTGCTTGATTCCGGAGGACTCAGAGCTGATCTGTCCAAACAGGTCGATGTCTACACAGTTGTTAATGGAAATAAAGTTGTCTAGTGCGGCGATGGAACGGATATCATTTGTGTAGCTGACCGGGGCACTCATCATTTCCGGATTTTCATCGAGATAGTCGTACATCTTCTTTGTTCCGCATCCAAAGCCGTAGGTCTGGCGGTAGCGGTCGATATTTTTCTTGGAGCCGTTGATCTTACCGGCTTTCGCAATATCAACGAAGGCATCCACATACATCTCGGTATGAACGCCCAGATCTTTCAGATCCGATTCTGCGATCATGGAGCCGACCGCATTGGGCATACCGCCGATACCCAGCTGCAGGCAGGCACCGTTGGGAATCTGCTCAACGATAAGCTTTGCGACAGCCTTGTCCACATCCGTGGCAGGACCGCCGGCACCGAGCTCTCCGATGGGAGGATTGTCACCCTCTACAATGTAGTCTACATCACTGATATGTACATTGTTTTCAAAACCACCGAGACAGCGGGGCATATTTTCATTGACTTCAACGATGACCGTCTTTGCCATCTCGCATGCGGCAGCCAGATGAGATGCATTCGGCCCGAAATTGAAAAATCCGTGTGCATCCATCGGGGCACAGGTGATCATAACCACATCAGAGCAATTTCCGTCCCTGTAATAGCGGGGCAGCTCAGAATAACGGATTGGCGAATAATAGGCGCATCCGCGGGCGATCAGCTTACGCTCGATCCCGGACATATGCCAGGAATTCCAGCAAAAATGCTCACCTGCATCTTCGCGCTCAAATACTGCCAGAGGCTTTAACAGGATACCACCGCGGAGTTTGACGTCCTTTAATTCGTCCGTCCGCTTTGCCAGTGCCTTATCCAGTGCGTCGGGAGTGCCGTTACACCAGCCGTAGTCTACCCAGTCACCGGACTTGACAACTTTGACAGCCTCATCTGCAGTTACTAATTTCTGCTTGTATTCGTCCTGAAAACTCATGGAAAAACCCTCCTTAGAATGTGAATGAAAAAAGTTGTTAAATTATTAACATGATTTATCTCTATACTAACACTTTATTTCCTATTTCGCAATGTTACAGAACAAAAAAAGAGACCGGTTTACCGATCTCTTTTTGTCAGTATAGGAAATCCTATAGCTTATGTGGGAAATAGCTTAAATAGCCATGCTGCATGCAATGATACTGTCGTCTGTTACGGGAATTCCATCCGGGTCTGCCGGAAATTCGTCGGGATTCTCAATGTCCAGATCACTGTTGGTCTGCTGGCTGCTGTCTTCGGTAACTTCGTCTTTCTTCTCTGAAGACGAAGTAGAGCCTTTTTTATCAGATGAACTTGTTGATTCATCCTTCTTTTCAGAGGAAGTCGTTTCTCCCTTGGATGGTGATGAAACCGACTCATCTTTCTTCTCGGAAGAACCATTTCCGTTCTTATCTCCACCGGCTGCATTGGAAGCAGAATTGGAGCCTGAGTTCGAATTTGCATTTGCAGCTGAACCGGTTGCCTTATCGCTATTGGCGGAAGTGGTATCAGTGGAAACAGCCGGTTCTGTCGAAGCGGCAGCAGGAGTGCCTTCCTCGGAAGGTTTTTCTTCACTTGTCTCGTTCTTCTTCGCAGAAGCGGTGCTCACCGCATCATCTGCCGGTTTGCTGTCGGAAGCAATGGCATTTGGATCAACCGGAACTTCGGGATCAGCAGATTCTTTTGAATCAGGTGTAACAGCTGCAACAGCCTCGGGTACAGAAGCTCCGGAAGCGGCAGCGGTTTTTGTCTGTTCAAGCTCTGCGACAGTCAGATCCGCGAGAGCTGCAGGATCAACTTCCTTTGGATCCGTTGCAACACTGGCAATCTCATTGATCAATTCCATTTTACCGGCGGTAATACCGTAGGAATCAGCAGATTCTTTTGTCTCTTTTGAAACATTGACAGTCGTGATGGAACAAGTCTCCACGGAATTTGCAGTAAACTCATCTACTGTAGACATCAGGGCATCTGCCTTGGAATCTTTATCGGAATAGACACCGATGATCATGTAGTTGGTGTTCTCTGCATCGAGATAAGCTTCTGTGGATAATTGTTCGACAGTGATCGTAAGTGCGGTGGTAATATCTGTATTTTTGAGCGAATCACCGATCACATCTACGATGGCAGCTCCCTCGTCATTCATGCCGTCAACAGCAATGACGCGGTTAAACTCATTGAGTGAGTAAGCAATAGAAGGATTGATGTCCAGACTGACGTATGAGATCGGATTGCTCCAGGTGTATGAACCCATACCACCACATGCAGCAACAACGACCGCAGCAGAGGCAGCGATGGCAGCCTGTTTCGGAAAACGGATAACCTGAGACTGTATCGTAAGTTCCTGTCCGATGGTGTAGTTTTTGTTTTTGATCTTTTCAAACTGACCATCGTCACGAAGTGCAACAGCATCGTTCCCGTTTAAATCAACAATAACGGCCTTCATCGTTCCTTCTCCTTTCTAACTAGCTTTTGACTAGAATTATTTAATATATTCCTGCAGCAGCGGGAAATCATTACATAGGATCTCCGCGGCTGTTATTATATATTTACGATGTCGTTCCAGAATTTTTCGGGGTACCTTGGTATTTTCTGTAATATTTTTTATCGGAAACAGTCTGGTATCACGCATCTTTTCTACCAGAGCGGGATGTTCCCTTATGTAAGAAACCGCCTGAAAGCAGGCACTTTTGGTCTTGGCTGCCTTCGGAGAGCAGCTGGTCAGATCCATAAAAGTGATGTCATAAGCGGCCAGGATCTCATTCAAAGCCAGGATTTCATCGCGGATGGGATTTTCGTCGCTGGTGCTTGTGGCACGCACAATGTGCAGCTGGTAAGCAGAGTTGTCGGAATCTTCATCTACAGTTCCTTCAAATACGTAAGGTTCCATAGACTGTTCGCTGGAAAAACGCGCCTGTGAGCGAATGTAATCGGTCAGCCTGCGCTCAATCAGGAGCCTTGCGTAAGACTGAAAGTTGCCCTTTTCCGCATCATAGGTGTCCATTGCGTTGGAAAAAGCGATCAGAGCGATCGACCATTCGTCATCACTCTTGGTGATAAAACGTTTGGTGAACCGATTGGCACATCCGATGATGAACTTTTCATTCCGTGTAATAAAAGCGCTGCGTCCGTCCTCTGTTTTTACGGCTTCTAACGCTTCCTCCCCCATATTGGAAAACATAGATTCTCCTTAAAAATCGTTGTTTACAAAAAAGACGTTCAGCTCTGACTATACCATGTTTGAAAAAAATGTCAAGTTTTCGCATGCGCTGATGCTATAAGGTGCACAAATTCAAAAGAAAAAAGGTTGTCGATTTTCAAGCTATGTGATAGGCTATACTAAGAATTTTATGTATCAGATGCGAGGAATGATTATGGATAACGAGCAAAAGGTCTGTCCGGTGGCAAAAAAATGCGGCGGCTGTCAGCTTCAGGGAGTTCCTTATAAAAAGCAGTTGGAGAAGAAGCGTCAGCTGGTGAAACAGTGCATGGGTGATGTGCGCGTACTGGCGCCGATCGGCATGGAGGAACCGGAGCATTACCGCAATAAGGTACATGCGGCATTCGGCAGAGACCGGAAAGGTAACGTGATCAGCGGAGTATACGAGAGCGGAACACACCACATCGTGCCGGTGGACAGATGTATGATCGAGGATGAGCAGGCGGACGCCATCATTGCCACGATCCGCGGACTGCTAAAGTCTTTTCGTATCAAAACCTACGACGAGGACAGCGGTTACGGGCTGCTTCGCCACGTGATGGTGCGCACGGCACACGCGACCGGTGAGATCCTGGTGGTGCTTGTGCTGGCCTCACCGATCTTGCCGGCGAAAAACAATTTTGTAAAAGCGCTGCGGGCGGCGCATCCGGAGATCACATCCATTGTGATCAACGTGAATGACCGGCACACCAGTATGGTACTTGGAGAGAGAAATATCCTATTATATGGGAAGGGGTATATCGAGGACGAGCTGTGCGGAAATCGCTATCGGATTTCACCCAACTCCTTTTATCAGGTCAATGCGGTGCAGACAAAAGTGCTCTATGAAAAAGCGGTGGAATATGCGCATCTGACAGGCAAGGAAACAGTCATTGATGCATATTGTGGTATCGGAACGATCGGAATGACGGCGGCTGCCCATGCAAAGCAGGTGATCGGTGTGGAGCTGAATCCGTCGGCAGTCAAGGATGCGATCGCAAACGCCAGACGAAATGACTGTAAAAATATTTCTTTTTATAATGAAGACGCCGGTGTATATATGCGAAAACTGGTAGCTGCGCCCGCCGGCGAACGCGTACCGGTGGATGTGGTATTTATGGATCCGCCCAGAAGCGGCAGCAGTGAAACTTTTCTGGAAGCTGTGACACTGTTGTCACCGAAACGGGTGGTATATATTTCCTGTGATCCCCATACGCTCGGCAGGGATCTGGATTACATGAGAAAACATGGCTACAGACCGGTCGAATGTCAGCCGGTTGATATGTTTCCGTATACGGATGACATCGAAAATGTAGTTTTATTAGAGAGGACGAGGCAAGGACATGAATCACAAAGACAATCAGGCACTGTTAAACCAGGCAATTACAGATATTCAAAAGAATTACGCAAAGTACGAACTGCTGCGAGCGGTCGAGGACCGAAGACTTCCAAACCGCAATCAGGTAAAAGATCTCATTAAGGAGCTGAGATGTGTCATGTTCGCAGGCTATATGGAACAGGAGGACTGTCTGCAGAGCAATCTGGACGATTATGTTGCATATAAATGCAGCAATGCGATCCACAAGCTTCGTGAGCTGATCGTGACTGCATTGGAATGTGCGGATCATAAGCAGTGCGCACATGAAGAACTGATCCGACAGGCAGAGGATATCAGCTGCCGGTTTGCGGCGCGCATGCCGGCGCTGCAGGAGCTGTTGTTAAAGGATGTGCAGGCGGGCTTTGATGGAGACCCGGCGGCAAAGAGTAAGGAAGAGATCATTTTCTGCTATCCCGGATTTTTTGCAATTTTTGTGTATCGGCTTGCCCACGAGCTGTATGTGAGCAATGTGCCGTATATTCCCCGTATGATGACGGAGTACGCACACTCCGGCACCGGAATCGATATCAATCCCGGAGCAACGATCGGTGAATATTTCTTTATTGACCACGGAACCGGCGTCGTGATCGGCGAGACGACAGAGATCGGCAATAATGTGAAATTGTATCAGGGCGTGACCCTCGGTGCGCTTTCTACAAGAAAAGGTCAGATGTTATCGAATGTCAAGCGCCATCCGACCATTGGAAATAATGTGACTGTTTACTCCAACGCGAGTATTCTCGGTGGAGAAACGGTGGTGGGTGATAACTCCACCATTGGAGGCGGGGCTTTCATCACATCGTCCGTACCGGAAAATACCCGCGTGCAGGTGGGTCCGACAGATTCCGGTAATTCATGAAACTATGAAATATGTTTTTAGCCAGCCTGCGTTTTTGGCTGTTTTACCGTTACTTTACAGGTACGGCTGACACCGTCTACCTTTGCCGTGATGGTGGCAGTTCCCTTCTTTCGGGCGATGATCCGTCCACTCTCGTCCACGCTTGCGACAGCGGATGAGGAGGAGCGGAAGGTAAGCGGTCGGTTTGAGGAACAGTTCGCCACGAGCTGAAAGCTTTCTTCCGGATAGAGGCTGATGGAGGAACGATTCAGCGAAAGAGATGGCTTTTTGACCGTGACCTGGCATTTGGCACTGACACCGTCTGCGGTGGCGCGAATGATCGCGCTGCCGCATTTTTTAGCGGTCAGGATGCCATCTTCGTCCACGGACACGATGGCAGAGGACGAAGATTTCCAACTGACCTCATGACCGGTGGATACGGTGGCGGAAAGTCTGGCGCTCTCGCCGTTTTCCAGCGTGATGCGGCTTTGACTGATGGTTACGACAGATTTTTCCACTGTCACCCGGCAGGATGCCTCTGCGCGCCGGATCTTGGCGGTGATCGTACAAGTGCCGGACTTTTTGCCGGTGACGACACCATAGGTGTTTACACTCGCAATGGAAGAACTGCTGCTTTTAAAGGTGGGCAGGCTGCCGTTTGAAGTGAACGCGATCAGCAGAAACTGTCCGTCAATGGGAATGGACTGACGATAGCATGAGAGCACAATAAAGGGGAGTGAGTTGTCTGCGGCGGCATTTGTGATATTGGTCTGTGACAGCACCAGGGTGCATGTCAAAAGAATTGTCAGCAGGAACTGACGGATATGATGATTGAAATGAAAGGTCATAGAAATTCCTCCTTGATACATAGATGTGAGGAATCTGTCGGACCCTGTTCCCAGAATAACATCTCAGGCCAAGAAAGTAAATTGGACAAAATGACGAAGCGAAACTGGCAGTGCTGTGCAATCTGCACAAAGGAAGAAAACTGCGGGGTGAAAATAAATTGGACTTTTTATGGATTTTGGTGTATTCTATTGTACATAAACGGGGTGAAGACAATGCGGGAAATGGAGTTCAAAATGGAGCGTACCGGGCTGGTGAAGGAAGGCGATGTTCTGCCGGTCACGGAAGGAAGATTGCCGAATTCTTATTATTATACACTTGGCAATGCCTATGCGATGTCAGCAAATTACACCTTCCGGGAGCGCCTGACCAGCAGGGAAGGCACTGTAAAAGAGATCAAGGAGACGCCGAAGGGCTTTTTCGTCACGGTACAGTTTGACGAATAACAGTCCGGACAGGGGAGTTTACAAAAAATGGGAGCACTCTATACGTTATACATACAGACAGAAGGACATATACAGATGCTGGATATCACCGGAGATGTGCAGCGGCTGGTGAGCGAGTGCGGCATCAGCTCCGGTATCTGCGTGCTTTTTCTGCCGCACACCACAGCGGGACTTATGATCTCAGAAAAAAGTGACCCATATCTGGCGGTGGATTTCACAAAGGCGATCCACGCGCTGACCGGTAGGGAAGAGGAGTATCGCAATCTCGAAGGAAACTTTGCAGCACACCTGAGTTCTGCACTGACCGGTGTTTCCCTGACAGTTCCGGTCGAGGATGGCAGGCTCGCGCTTGGTGCATGGCAGAGCATATATCTGATGGAATTTGACGGGAGCAGAAAGCGCAAGATCCGTGTCAAATTTATGGAAGATGTGTAAGGGTTATTGTGAAGCTACGGAACAGTTACATGTAAGGTTTAATGTATGGTGAATCAGAGCAGAAATAACAACACGACGGATCAGATCCTGGCAGACAGCCTGAAGGCATTGGTTTTGCAAAAACCGGTGGAAAAGATCACGATCAAGGAGATCACAGATAAAGCAGGTGTGATCCGTCCGACATTCTACAATCATTTTCAGGATAAATATGAGCTGTTGGAGTGGATCATCCGGGAGGAGATACTGTCACCGACACACCCGTTGATCCGCAACGGTCTGACCAATCAGGCAGTGCTGCTCGTTTTTACGAGCCTGTTGCGTGAGAAAGAATTCTACAGCCGGCTGAGCCGCATGGACGGTCCGATCACCTTTGAGGACCTGGTGGTCAAGTGTATCAAAGAAATGCTGGTAGAAATCTTTGCCGAGCGTTTGCGCAACAAAAACGGACGTTTCCCATGGATGACGGATGATATGCTGGCAGAGTATTATGCGCGGTCCATGTGCTTTGCGGTCAAGGTATGGATCCGGCAGGGCATGACGGTTCCTGCGCAGGAGATGGCAGATGTGTACGAGTATCTGATGAGTCATTCGATGGAGCAGGCAATCCGCGAGGTGTAATAGGAGAAACGCCTGACCGGAAGGCAGGTATCGTTCGTTTATTATACAAACATCCGGAAATGTATAACATTCATAACAAACCTCAAAAAGTGTATAGGCAGCAGTGACAGCAAAAAAGGATTGAATATGGAAGCATTCAATTCTTTTTTTTATACTCTTTTTCAGACGAAATACCGGATATCTGTCCGGTAAAAAAGAAAGGGTGAAAAAAATGAAGAAATTTGGAAAGGGAGTCGTAAAGTGCAGGGTATTGATCCTGATCTTATCCGCTGTGCTTTTGGTTCCCTCAGCAATCGGTTACTTTCACACGAGAGTCAACTATGATATCCTCTCCTATCTTCCTGATGAGATCGAGACGATGAAGGGTCAGGAGATCTTAAAGGATGACTTCGGGATCGGCGCATTTTCACTGTGTGTCGTAGAGGGCATGGAGGATAAGGATGTCTGTGAACTGGAAGACAAGATCGAGGACATTCCGCATGTAAAGAAAGTTGTCTGGTATGACACTATTGCGGATCTGTCGCTTCCGATGGAGGTGCTTCCGGATGACATCTACAAGATCTTTAACAACGATGATACGGATTCCACACTGCTTGCGGTGTTGTATGACACCGGAATGTCAGAGGATGAAACGATGGATGCGGTGAAGGAGATCCGGAAGCTTGCAGACGGACAGTGTTTCGTCAGTGGTATGTCAGCAGTCATTACCGATATCAAGGAGCTGTCAGACCGGGAGGTTCCGATCTATGTGATCATCGCCGTGGTTCTTGCGATCATTGTTCTGTCGCTGACTATGGATTCTGCGATCGTTCCGGTATTTTTCCTTCTGAGTATCGGAATGGCGATCATATACAACCTGGGAACAAACATGATCAAGGGAGAGATCTCCTATGTGACGCAGGCGCTGGCGGCAGTGCTCCAGCTCGGTGTCACAATGGACTACTCCATTTTCCTGTGGCACAGCTATGAGGATGAGTGTACAAGGATCGATGATCACAAAGAGGCGATGGCAGCGGCGATCGCCAATACGATCACTTCTGTTGTGGGAAGTTCCGTCACGACAGTTGCCGGATTTATTGCCCTGTGTTTTATGAGCTTCACACTCGGCATGGATCTGGGAATCGTTATGGCGAAGGGCGTGGTATTCGGCGTGATCGGCTGTGTTACCATCCTGCCGTCCATGATCCTTGTATTTGATAAAGCAGTGCAGAAGACGAAACACCGACCGATCCTTCCGGATCTGGGACGGATCGCCGGATGGATCACAAGACATTACAAATGGTTTGTGGCAGCGTTTATCCTTATTCTGTTCCCTGCGATCTACGGTTACACCCATACGGATGTCTATTATGATCTGGCAGGCACACTGCCGAAGGATCTGCCCAGCATCGTGGCAAATCAGAAGCTGGAAGACAATTTTGACATGAATGCCACACATATTTATCTTGTGGACAGCTCACTGCCGGCCAAGGATGTCGCACACATGATCGATGAGGTCAATGAGGTGGACGGTGTCAAGGCGACCATCGGACTGGAAGCGATCCTGGGAGCCGGTTTCCCGAAGGAGATGCTGCCTGCGGACCTGCTCTCTGTGGTGCAAAATGATGAGTATGAGCTTTTGATGGTAAGCTCCGAATACGCGGTGGCTTCCGATGAGGTCAACGCCCAGTGCGAAAAACTGGATCAGATCCTGGATAAGTATGATACAAAGGGCATGCTGATCGGTGAGGCGCCCTGTACCAAGGATCTGATCAATATTACGGATGAGGATTTCAAGCGCGTCAGCGCCGTATCGATCCTGGCGATCTTTGCGATCATCCTCCTGGTGTTCAAGTCCATTAGCCTGCCCATCATTCTGGTGGCAGTCATTGAGTTTGCGATCTTTATCAACATGGGTATTCCGGCGTACACCGGAACAGTAATTCCGTTTATCGCGTCTATCGTCATCGGAACGATCCAGCTGGGCGCGACCGTGGATTATGCGATCCTGATGACAAATAAATATAAACTGGCGCGCCACAACGGAATAGAGAAAAAAGAGGCGATCACACAGGCGCTGGAGGGTTCCATTCAGTCCATCATCGTCAGTGCTTTGAGCTTTTTCTCGGCAACATTCGGTGTGGGCGTTTACTCAAATATCGATATGATCAGCTCCTTGTGCATTTTGATGTCAAGAGGCGCCATCATCAGTATGTTTGTAGTTATCTTCATTCTGCCCTCCATGTTCATGATCTTCGACAAGGCGATCGTAAAGACCAGTATGGGATTCTGTAGACGTGAGGGAAGGTAACCATGTAAGCAACAGTTCCGCTATCGGGAACTTTGAAGCAGTTCAACACAGTTAGAAATAAATTGAAGAAAAAACCAGGAGGTTTCTATCATGAAGATGAAAGAATTACAGAAAAAATTTCAAAATAAATTTGCGATCCGTATGATGGCAGGTGTGCTTGTCGTAGCAATGGTGGGTGGAAGCTTCGCCGCAGGCTATGTGCAGGGCGCAGGGCAGCAGGCGATCACTGCGGAAGCAGCAGAAAAATCAGAGCTTGAGGAAAAGATCGGTGAGCTTGTAAATAAAAAATCGGGCGTGGACGACACGACAAAGGATGAGACGGTTTATGTCATCTCGGATGCAAAGGGCCAGTCAGGCAAGGTCATCGTGGAGGAGTGGCTGAAAAACCGTGACGGGGCAGCAACTATTGAGGATGTCTCTGATCTGAATGACATCACAAATATCAAGGGGGACGAGACGTTCACACAGGATGGAGAAAAACTTACCTGGCAGGCAAACGGCAGTGATATTTATTATGAAGGCACAACGGATAAACAGGTGCCCATCAGCGAGAAGATCACCTATTATCTGGACGGTGAGGAGATCGAGCCGGAGCAGCTGGCAGGAAAGAGCGGAAAGGTTACCATCCGTTTTGACTATGAGAATCATGAGAAGACAACGATCGACAAGGATGGAAAGAGCATTGAGGTTTATGTGCCTTTTACCGTGATGACCGGTATGATCGTGAGTGATGATTTTACAAATATTGAAGTGACTAACGGAAAGGTCATCTCCGATGGAAAAAATAATATTGTTGTGGGAATGGCAATGCCCGGACTGCATGAGAGTCTGCAGAAAGAGGATGGAGACTTTGACAGTGAGATCGAGTTTCCGGATTATGTTGAAGTGAGTGCGGATGTAGAAAATTTCTCGCTGGAAATGACAGCATCCGTTGCCATGAGCGGACTGCTCTCTGATATGAACTTGAGTGATGTGGATCTGACGGATCTGGAAAATTCCATTAATGATCTCTCCGACGGCAGCGAGCAGTTGGAAGACGGAAGTAAACAGATCAAAGACGGACTGGGAACTTTAAAGGACAGCATGGGTGAGTTTACCAGTGGCGCATCAGATCTGAGCAGCGGGATCAAGGATTATACGGATGGCGCGAAAAAGTTAAACGACGGTCTGAGTACTTTGAATGCCAGCGTCGGCACACTTTCCAAAGGCGCAGAGACACTGAATACCAGTGCAAAGACAATCGCTGCAGGTGTCAAGACGCTGGATGAGGCGCTCAACACGGAGATGAGCGACAAGGAAAAGGAGGCTGCGAAAAAGCAGGTGTCTGCCCAGTTTGCGGAGGACGGTGCCACCTACAAATTGATCTATAAAGCGGCAGCGGCCAATTTTACGAACACAATGACCAGCGATGCGACGGTGGGACAGATCCAGTCCGGTATTTCCGGTATGGGATTGACCAGCAACGGCGTGATCGCTGCACTGGCACAGTATTATGCAGAGAATGGTTTTACGGATGTAACGAGCGGGAAAAAATACAGCGCCGAGCAGTGTCAGGCGACTGTTCCCGGAACAGGCACGACCTATGCGGCTTATTTTGCAAGTGCTGTATTAAAGGGCGGACTTGCACAGGGAATTGCAGGAGGCATTGCGTCGAACGGTTCCGATGCAGTCGGAAAATCAGTTGTCTCCGCATGTGAGAGCGCTGCACAGACAGCGGCGATCCAGGGTGCGGAAAATGCCAAGAAGACGATTGCATCGCAGATCGAGGCGGTTGACAAGAAGAGTGGATACAGTCTCGTGAGTGGAACTTCTGCACTCAGCAAGGGCATCTCCACATTGGCAGCTGGTGTGCCTGATCTTGTATCCGGTGTGAATCAGCTGGCGAGCGGTGCAAGTACGCTTGTCGCAAACAACGAGAAGCTGAAGAATGGTGCGTCCGATCTGTCTGACGGTGCAAGTAAAATTGCAGATGGTGTAGATAAGCTGGACGACGGAGCAGATGAGTTGTATAATGGAGTTGTGAAGTTTAACGAGGAAGGAATCTC
The DNA here is from genome assembly GCA_945828315.1 of uncultured bacterium. Classification (GTDB taxonomy): domain Bacteria; phylum Bacillota; class Clostridia; order Lachnospirales; family Lachnospiraceae; genus W0P33-017. Next base: position 52,963 of record CALZQA010000006.1, read on the forward strand.
CAAACTGGTAGACGCGTTCAATGGTGATGCAAAGGATCTGATCGACCGCATCGATGCTGTCGTACAGGCGGGAGAGAACTACACAACATTTACGGGACTTGCAAAGGAACAGGTTGGTAGTGTAAAATTTATTATAAAAACAGATGCAGTCAAGGTATCTGAATAAATAAAAGCCTGTGAGGAATGATCATGAACTGGTTAGAAACGACTCTGGTAACGCTTGGTGTCTCATTAGATATTTTTGCCGCTATGGCGTGTAAAGGTGCCCAGCTTTCAAAAATTGAAAAAAAACCTCTGGTGATATTGTGTGTGCTGTTTGCCGTCTGGCAGACAGTGGCACTTTACATCGGCAGTGCGGCAGGCGCTTTTTTGCGCATGCGAGAACTGAGTTCGGAGAGTGGAAATATGCAGATCATCGCGGTGGCGATCTTTGGAGTGCTGGGGATCCTGATGATCCGGAAAGCGTGGAAAAATGAGCCGATCGTAGAACGTCGGGATGACAGATATGCATGGAAAGGATTGATCGCAAGGCTTGCGCTGATCAGTACCTGGACGCTGGTGCTGGGCGCGGCGCTGGGCTTTCTGGGAACCGGAACTGTTACGTTGCTCACGGTGATCTCAGCGGCAACAGTCTTTGTGGTGATCGCCGGATTGTACGTGGGCTATCACATGGGATATGAGCAGAAAACAAAGGCGTATGCCATCGGTGGCGCACTTTTACTTCTGGGCGCTGTGGATACGGTTTTCCGGTTTGTGATGGTCTAGAGATGAAGGAGTTTCTCGATCAGTCGTGACGCTTCACTGCGGGTGAGGTGATCGATATCGACTGGTTTAGACAATTTGTCAGGATTTTCAGACAGCAGCCGCTGGAGCTGTTCCCTTTGGGGAATGGTGACGGGCTGCTGTTTTTTGATGTTTACGCGAAGGGGTCGGGGAGCAAAGGCTTCGGGCTCTGCTTCGCCGTACTCTGTAAACAGCCGCTCATAGACCAGTGCCGCTGCATAGGCGTCCGAAACGGCGCGGTGGACAGTTCCGGTGTCAATAGCATACAGCGCGCGAAGCTCGGTGAGCTTCTTTTTCTGCTCCTCCGGCAGAAATCTGCGGGCAAGCTTTAAAGTGTCGATACCGGTTCGCTCAAAGGAGAGTCTTGCATTGACAAAGGCCTGCTTTAAGAAGCTGTAGTCGAAGCTTAAGTTGTGTCCTAACAGAGGCAGATCTCCTGAAAAATCCAGGAAGTGGGGAAGAACGTCAGACAGTTCCTCGCCATCATCCGCCATCGCCTGTGTGATGCCGGTCAGATCCGTGATCGTCTCGGGAACCGCGCAGTGGGGGTTGATGAGTGCCGAAAACTCGCCGGCGGGCCTGCCGTCCTCCATGCGCAGTGCGCCGATCTCCAAAATACGGTCGGTTTTTACGTTCAGTCCGGTCATTTCCAGATCAATTGCCAGGTAAGTCATTTTTTATATCCTTTCAGTTGTCAGAGTTGTTCCACCTCCGCCTGATACGTCAGCGGATCACGCACCTCGTAGTTGAAGCGGTAAAACAGTGGTTCGTCAGTACGTTGTGGCAGCGCGTTTATGAGATCACTGTCCCGCAGCGGAAACGCATAATGAAATATCTCTGTGTGGCGCAGGCTGCCCTTGTTTTCGGGGTTTCGCCCACGGATCTCCCGCTTGTAGGCCGCAAGGTCGCATGCCCAATCCGGGCGGCGCTTGCAGTTTTCACGCGCATAGAGATCATAGACCAGCGCTTCGCGAAATAGCGCCAGGAGGTCGTCCGCGTTTCCGGAGATCACACCATTTTTCAGCTCATCCTGCAAGAAATCAAGCAATATCTCGCAGCGGGCCGGACGGGAGTGGCTGCAGCCAAACAGTCCGTGCTTGTCATAGTAGTCGCCCAGACGCTGAAAAAGTTCAAATGCACTTTTGTAAATGCAGGTGAGCAGGCGGACAGTGAGCGCATACTGCCAGCTGTTGTAGTAGACTTCCACCATCTCCTCCACGCGTTTGATGCGCAGCAGGTCATCGAAGGAGAGCCACTTTGTCGACAGCACTTCATAGGGGGCAGTCTCATGACGGAGAATGCCATACTCTTTTGCATGTTCATACATGTAGGAACCTTTCAGTACCTTCAAAAAGCCCAGCTGAAGCTGGCTGGGCGCCAGTGCGAAGATCTCATCAAAGGACCTTGCAAAGGTATCATAATCCTCGTAAGGCAGCCCGGCGATCAAATCCAGATGAAGGTGGATGTTGTGCCATTTGCGGATGCGGGTCACAACTTCCTTCAGGCGGGGCAGATCCATCTGCCGGTGAATCTCCTTGATCGTTGCGGGATTGGTGGACTGGACGCCGATCTCCAGCTGAACGAGACCGGGGCGAAAGGTGGAGAGCAGCTCCAGTTCATCCTCCCGGAAAAGGTCTGCGCTCACTTCAAAGTGAAAATTTGTCTTTCCACGGTCGATAGACCGGATGTGGCGCCAGACCGTCATGGCATGTTCGTGGTTGCAGTTGAAGGTACGGTCAACGAATTTGACCTGAGGGATCTCCTGATCCACAAAAAAGGAGAGCTCTTTCTTTACCAGCTCCGGACTGCGGAAACGAAGTGTTTTTTCCAGCGAAGAGAGGCAGTAACTGCATCGGAACGGACAGCCGCGGCTCGATTCGTAATAGACGATGCGGTGCGCCAGGTCATCTGTTTTTTCGTAACAGAAGGGAATGCGATCAAGTGAAAGGGGGATGGCTTCACCGGTCTGCACAAGAGCTTCGTTTTGGCGGAAGACCAGTCCGGGAATATCCTCAAGGTATTCCGGTGAGCCGTAAACATAATATCTTGCCAGTGAGGAGAAGGTGTCTTCGCCCTCGCCGCGCATGATGCCAGTCACTTCCGGATGGGAAGAAAGAAAAGCCTTCGACTCAAAGGAGACCTCCGGACCTCCCAGCCAGATGGGAACCTGGGGCAGCAGTTTGTGAAACTCACGGGTAAGCATTTCAACATAGGAGATATTCCAGATATAGCAGGAGATACAGAGCACATCCGGATGTTCACGATAGATGCCCTGCAGGATCTGATCCGGTGCGTGGTTGATGGTGTACTCCTTTAAGACCAGATGATCGGCGCAATCTGCAGTGTACGCCATGAAATTCCGCAGCGCCGGATTGGAATGGATATATTTTGCGTTGATGGCTGTCAGGACGATCTTCATGGCGTACTGTCCTCCTCTGCACCTGCGTCGGCAGGGGAATCCGGGCCCGCATTTCCGTCGGCGGCGAGATATTCCTCCAGCTTCCGCAGGATAGAATTTCTTCTGATGGAAGTAATTTTCTCTGCGGATTCATAAAGTGCATTAATTTTTTCAGGCTGTCCTTCGTAATCATATATAGTAGCAAGCAACTCATAGGCCTTGCCCACATCTGATCCAAGCGAAAGCGAGTATTCCAATACCTGCTTTGCTTCTTCGGGATGAGACAGCTCAAAAAGTTTTTCGCCATAGTTTGCCAAAAGTGATACGAGCGTGCTATAATTGGTGTCGCACTGACTGAGCGCATTCAGATTGGCAGCGCCGTAGCGCAGTTTCAGGTCTGTGTTGGAGATGCCGTTCAAGTTGCAGATCGGCTGGGTGGACAGATCGCGGAGCGCGCCCTCATAGCTTGCCAGTACCTCATCATCAAATCTGCCCAGCGGAAGTGTATCCAGCGGCAGCTTGATATAGGCAAGGTTAGAAATATCCTGTTTGCGCGTCCAGTTGGCTTCCTGCTCCCGCTCACGAAAGTCATTCCAGACTTTTTCTTCCGAGCGCATGGCAGAGCTCCTTCGGATGGCAATATAGATCGTCACAATGATAATTATAGCTAAAAAAGGTAACAGCATAAATAAATCCTTTCCAATAAAAAACAAAGAGGTGAAAACCATGAAAAACTCAAAAACTCAAAAAAATAATAAACGTCAGATCGCTGCCGGGATCATCGCGATCGTACTGGTGCTTGCCATGGTGGTTCCCATGGTGCTGAGCGCGCTTCTCTGACGACAGATGAACCCCGTCCGGAATCGTTAATAATATACTAAAATCCGTAATTTCTGTCAATTATTCTGGCTGTTTTTGCGTATTGAAAAATGCGGGAGAGGTAGTATATAATTAAGATTCGAAATAATATGGGAAATGATACATAAAACTCAAAGACTGACAGCGTGAAATGAGGTTATTATAATGAAAAAAAAGAAATCAAATCTGGGATGGAAGATCGGTGGTGCACTTGTTGCGGCTGTGGTCTGCGCGGCAGGCATTTATGTTGGAACGACGGTGCATGCGCAGGAGAACGGAGAGCATCTGATCGCTGACAATATATATATCGGTGATATTGCCGTGGGAGGCATGACTGAAGCGCAGGCCAATGAGGCTGTAGAGTCTTATGTGGAGTCTCTGGGAGATACACAGTTCACACTGACGGTAGATGACAAGAGTGTGACTGCCACAGCAGCAGACTTTGGCGTGTCATGGTCAAATCCCGTGATCGTGAAAGATGCTGCCGGTGTCGGCAGAACCGGAAACCTGATCGAGCGATACAAATCAAAAAAAGATCTCGAACATGAGAATCTGGTGTTTGATATCACATACACTGCGGATAAAGAAAAAGTAAAGAGCTTTCTGGAGGCGAACGCTCAGGATATGGATCAGGAAGCGGTCAACTACGGACTGATCCGGGAAAATGGTGGATTTACGATCACAGACGGACAGAACGGTGTTGCTGTGGATGTAGACAAGTCTGTGGATGAGATCGTGTCATATATCGAAGAAACATGGACGCAGACAGACGCGTCTCTGGAGCTTGCAGCCACTGTGGTGGAACCTGAGGGCACCAAGGAGCAGTTGGAGCGCGTGACAGATGTTCTGGGAACGTTTACTACTGATTTCGGAACTTCTTCCGCAGGACGTGCACAGAATGTGCGAAACGGTGCCAGCAAGATCAATGGAACGGTATTGTACCCTGGAGAGCAGTTTTCCGTGTATGAGGCAGTCAATCCGTTCACTGCGGAGAATGGCTATGAGCTGGCCGGTTCCTACGAGAACGGAACGACAGTTCAGACTTACGGCGGTGGTATCTGTCAGGTATCAACGACGTTATACAATGCTGTGATCCGTGCGGAACTGGCAATAGATGAGCGTTTCTGTCATTCTATGATCGTCAGCTATGTAAAGCCATCGATGGATGCAGCGATCGCAGGTACTTACAAGGATCTGAAATTTACGAATAATTATGATTTCCCGATCTATATCGAGGGATATACGAGCGGCATGCAGATTACCTTTACCATTTATGGGGAGGAGACGCGTGATCCCGGCAGAGAGGTCATTTTTGAGAGCGAGACCACCAGCACAACGGAGCCGGAAGTGAAATTTGAGACTGCTGCAGATCAGCCCATTGGCTATGTACAGCAGACACAGAGTGCACATACCGGTTACACGGCAAAATTGTGGAAGATCGTCAAGGAGAACGGTGTGGAAGTGAGCCGCGAGCCCTACAACAACAGTACTTATAATGCTTCTCCGAAGATCATCACGGTCGGTATCAAATCAGACAATAAGGAAGCGGTAGCAGCTGTAAAGGCAGCAATCGCAACGAAGGATGAGGCAGCTGTCCGCGCGGCAGCAGCGGCAAATTCTGCAGAGGCATTAAAGAAGCAGGAAGAAGCAGAAAAGAAACAGCAGGAAGAGGAAGAGAAGAAAAAGGAAGAAGCGGAAACTTCCTCAAAACCGGAAAAACCGGCAAAAGAGGATAAAGAGGAGGCACAAGATCCGGCAAAGGAGGAGACCGGGGAGGAGTGATCCATCCGGTTTGTGATAGAAAAACTTAAAAGAGGATAAATAATTATGAAAGTAGGCAAAGTACCGGAGGCAGTACTGAAAAGATCTGTGTTAAAACAAATACGAACCAACCGCCCGGAAGTGCTTCTTGGCGCTTCCGTAGGGGAAGATTGCGCGGCAGTGGCGTTGCAGGAGGATGAAATGTTTGTTTTATCAACCGATCCGATCACCGGCACAGTCAAGGATATCGGACATCTGGCGATTCAGATCACGTTAAATGACCTTGCGAGTGCGGGAGCAGAGCCCATCGGTGTGATGCTTACTTTTCTTTTGCCTGAAAAATTGTCTGAGGCGAAGCTGCGTACGATGATGGAACAGGCGGAAGCTGCGGCGCATGCTGCAAATGTGCAGATCATGGGTGGGCATACAGAGGTGACGCGGGTGGTCAATCAGCCGGTGATCTCCGTTGTCGGTGTCGGAAAAGCAAAAAAAGGGCGTCTGATCTCAACAGCAGGCGCACGTCCCGGCATGGATGTGATCGTCACGAAATGGGTCGGTCTGGAAGGAACGTCGATCATAGCAAAGGAAAAAGAAGAAGAGCTTCTGACCCGCTATCCGCAGGCCCTGGTGGATGCGGCAAAGGAATTTGACGCGTATCTTTCTGTGCTGCCGGAGGCCGCAGTCGCGGTGGAGTCCGGCGTAAGCGCCATGCATGATGTGACCGAAGGGGGCATATTCGGTGCACTTTGGGAAATGGCAGAGAGCGCAGGCGTCGGACTGGAGATCGACCTGAAAAAGATTCCGATCCGTCAGGAGACGGTGGAGGTCTGTGAGTTTTTTGATATCAATCCGTATGAACTGATCAGCAGCGGCAGTATGCTGATGGCGGCGTCCGACGGGAATGGTCTGGTGCGGGCGCTGGCGGCGGCGAATATACCTGCTGTGTGCGTCGGCAAGGTAACGGAGGGCAATGACCGGGTGCTGTTATCCGGTGAGGAACGCCGGTTTTTAGAGCCGCCGAAGGCAGATGAGCTATATAAAGTTGTTTGAATGATGTTTTTTCATTGGAACGGTAAAGAAACGGAACAGTTATAAAAAAGGAGTAAACATATGCGAGAGAAAATATTGACATTTATCGAGAAAAACAGTCGCGTGGATCTGCGCGATCTGGCCGTACTTTTGGGCGTGGATGAACAGATGGTTGTAAATGAGCTTGAGGCGATGGAGGCAGAGCATGTGATCTGTGGCTATCATACACTGATCGACTGGGATAAGACCGATGTGGAAAAGGTGACTGCGATGATCGAGGTGCGCGTTACCCCGCAGCGTGATATGGGATTTGACAAGGTGGCAGAGCGCATTTACAATTACCCGGAGGTAAATTCCGTATACCTGATCTCCGGCGGCTTTGACCTGATGGTCACACTGGAAGGAAAGACGCTGCGCGATATCTCCACATTTGTAACGGATAAGCTCTCAACACTGGATTCCGTGCTCAGCACGAAGACAAATTTTATTCTGAAGAAATATAAAGACCATGGTACGGTCATGGCAGAAGCACCGAAGGATGAAAGGATGTTGATGACACCATGAGAAATCCGCTGAACGAAAAGATTACAACGATAAAACCATCCGGGATCCGAAAATTTTTTGACATCGTGAGTGAGATGGAGGATGCTATCTCTCTTGGTGTAGGTGAGCCGGACTTTGATACGCCCTGGCACATTCGTGACGAGGGTATCTATACATTGGAAAAGGGACGTACCTTTTATACATCCAATGCAGGCTTGAAGGAGCTGCGCATTGAGATCGCAAAATACTTAGACCGCAGATTTCATCTTCAGTATGATCCGTTAAATGAGATTCTGATCACTGTAGGCGGCAGCGAGGGTATTGACAACGCCTTCCGCGCGATGATCGATCCGGGTGACGAGGTGCTGATCCCTCAGCCCAGTTATGTATCCTATGGGCCCTGCTGTGTACTTGCGGGCGGTGTTCCGGTCATTATCGAATTACAGGAAAAAGACCAGTTTCGGCTGACACCGGAGGCACTGGAGGCAGCCATCACACCGAAAACAAAAATTCTTGTGCTGCCCTTCCCCAACAATCCGACCGGGGCTGTTATGGAAAAATCAGATCTGGAGGCGATCGCTGAGGTCGTGATCAAGCATGACCTGTTTGTGCTTAGCGACGAGATCTATGCGGAGTTGTGCTATCTTGAGGAGCACACATCCATCGCATCTCTGCCGGGCATGCGTGAGCGCACGATCGTGATCAACGGATTCTCCAAATCTCATGCGATGACGGGTTGGCGGCTTGGCTATGCCTGCGGTCCAAAAGTCATCATGGACCAGATCTTAAAGATCCATCAGTTCGCCATCATGTGCGCCCCCACCAATAGCCAGTATGCGGCTGTGGAGGCGATGCGCAACGGAGACGAGGATGTTGCCATGATGCGTGAGCAGTACAACCAGAGACGGCGTTTTCTGGTGCATGAGTTTGAGCGCATGGGACTGCAGTGCTTTGAGCCCTTTGGAGCGTTTTACATTTTCCCTTCTATCAAGGAGTTTGGCATGAGCTCCGACGAGTTTGCCACCAGACTGCTTCAGGAAGAAAAGGTGGCAGTCGTTCCCGGTACGGCATTCGGCGACTGCGGAGAAGGTTTCCTTCGCATTTCCTATGCATATTCGCTGGATAATCTGAAGGTGGCGCTTGGCAGACTGGAGAAGTTTATTACAAGACTGCGCGCGGAGGCAAAGCAGGCATGATCAATATCGTTTTATTAGAGCCGGAGATCCCGGCAAATACAGGAAATATCGGGCGTACCTGCGTGGCAACCGGCACCAGGCTGCACTTGATCGAGCCGCTGGGCTTCTCCTTGAGTGAAAAGGCGTTAAAGCGCGCCGGAATGGATTACTGGTCAGATCTGGACGTGACGACCTATGTGGACTATGAAGATTTTCTTGCGCGCAATCCGGGCGCGAAGCTCTACTTTGCGACGACGAAAGGGCGTCACATCTATTCTGATGCACACTACGAGGATAACTGTTACATTATGTTCGGAAAAGAGAGTGCGGGCATCCCGGAGGAGATTTTAAAGGAGCATCCGGACACGTGCGTGCGCATTCCGATGATCGGTGAAACGCGCTCGCTCAATCTGTCCAACTCTGTGGCGATCGTTTTATATGAAGCTCTGCGCCAGCAGGGTTTTGCACATATGAAGACAGAGGGAGAACTGCACCGGCTGCACTGGTAAAACCGGTTGAAAGGTCGAAAACGTATGGCAACAATGATGGTAAAAGCAAGACAACTGGTACATGAGTACATCCGCCGCGATGAGGAGGGAAATCCCATTGCAACGCAGGCGGCGCTGGATCATGTGGATATCGATATCGAACCCGGCAGCTTTGTGGCGATCTTAGGGCACAACGGCTCCGGAAAATCCACGCTGGCAAAGCATCTGAATGTGCTGCTGAGTCCGACGGAGGGGACACTGTGGGTGGACGGAAAGGATACCTCCGACATGGACAACCTTTGGAAGATCCGCCAGAATACAGGCATGGTATTTCAGAACCCCGATAACCAGATCATCGGAAGCATCGTGGAGGAGGATGTGGGTTTCGGGCCGGAAAATATCGGCGTCCCTACGGATGAGATCTGGCAGCGGGTGGAGGACAGCCTACGGGCGGTGGGTATGTTAAAATACCGCAGCCACTCTCCGAACAAGCTTTCCGGAGGACAGAAGCAGCGCGTGGCAATCGCGGGCGTTGTAGCCATGCAGCCGAAGTGTATCGTTTTGGATGAGCCCACCGCGATGCTGGATCCCAACGGCCGAAAAGAAGTCCTGCGCACGGTACATGAGCTGAACCGGAAGAAGGGTGTAACGATCATTCTTATCACACATTATATGGAAGAGGTCACAGACGCGGATTACATTTATGTCATGGACAGTGGTTCCGTGGTGATGCAGGGTACGCCCCGGGAGATCTTTTCCCGTGTGGAATCCTTAAAAGCACACCGTATGGACGTGCCTCAGATCACACTGCTGGCGCATGAACTTAAGCAGGCGGGACTGAATCTCCCGGACGGGATCCTCACAAGGGAAGAATTGATAGAAGCGTTGGAAAAGTTACAGGTATAAAATATGTCAATCATTTTAGATAAAGTAAATTACATCTATGGACAGGGTACTGCCTATGAGACGTATGCGTTAAAGGATATCAATCTGGAGATCAAAGACGGCCAGTTTATCGGCGTCATCGGTCATACGGGTTCCGGAAAATCCACACTGATCCAGCATCTGAATGGGCTTTTGCGAGCCACAAGCGGAACTATTTATTACAACGGTGAGGATATTTACACGGAAGGATACAGCATGCGTGCGCTGCGAAGCAAGGTGGGACTAGTCTTCCAGTATCCCGAGCACCAGCTGTTTGAGACAACGATCCTCGATGATGTGTGCTTTGGTCCGATGAATCAGGGTCTGGATAAAAATGCGGCACAGCTGAGGGCCTTTGAAGCGCTGCACAGCGTCGGCATACCGGAAGAATTGTTCGATCAGTCACCGTTCGACCTCTCCGGCGGGCAGAAGCGCCGTGTGGCGATCGCAGGTGTACTGGCGATGAAGCCGGAGGTGCTGATATTGGATGAGCCGACCGCGGGACTTGACCCGAAGGGTCGGGATGAGATCCTGGACCAGGTGGCTGAGCTTCACGCAAAGCAGCATATTACAGTCATTCTTGTCTCTCACAGCATGGAGGATGTGGCAAAGTATGTGGAGCGTATTATTGTCATGAATCAGGGCAGTGTGATGTACGATGATACGCCGAAGAATGTGTTCCGCTATTACAAGGAACTGGAACAGGTCGGACTGGCAGCTCCGCAGGTGACCTATCTGATGCACGAGCTGCAGGAGAAAGGCTTCCCGGTGAGCTGTGATGCCACGACGGTAGAGGAAGCAAAGCAGGAGATCCTGAGTGTCATGCGTAGCTGAACTGTCGGGCGGACATTGCATGGCCGCGCTGGAGGAATTTTATGTTAAGAGATATTACGATAGGACAATATTATCCGACCGGGTCCGTGATCCATCGGATGGATCCGCGGGTAAAGCTGTTCGGAACACTGGTATTTCTGATTTCCGTATTTGCATATAAAGGCATTGTGGGATTCGCGATCGTTACGCTGTTTCTGGCGGCGCTGATCAGTATTTCAAAGGTACCGTTCCGATACATGATCAAAGGTCTGCGGGCGATCATGATCCTGATGCTGATCACGGCGTTGTTCAATCTGTTTTTGACGCCGGGTGAGGTGCTCATACAGGTCTGGAAGCTGAAGATCACAAAGGAAGGAGTTATGTCGGCGATCCGCATGGCGATCCGACTGACTTATCTGATCCTCGGCACATCGCTGATGACGTTGACCACGACACCGAATCAGCTGACAGACGGACTGGAAAAGGCACTTAAACCGCTGGCAAAGATCCATGTGCCGGTTCATGAGATCTCGATGATGATGTCGATCGCGCTGCGTTTTATTCCCATCCTCATCGAGGAGACGGACAAGATCATGAAAGCGCAGATGGCGCGCGGAGCGAGTTTTGACGAGGGAAATATTATTAAGAAGGCAAAATCACTGATCCCGTTACTTGTACCGCTGTTTGTCTCTGCTTTCCGGCGTGCCAACGATCTGGCGATGGCGATGGAGGCGCGCTGTTACTGCGGCGGTGACGGGCGCACGAAAATGAAACCGCTGCGCTATCAGAGCCTGGACTATCAGGCTTATGCGGTATTGATCTTATATCTGGCACTTCTTCTGGCACTGAGGGTGGTTTTATGAAGCGTGTGATGTTACGTGTCGCATATGACGGCACAGATTACTGCGGATGGCAGCTCCAGCCGGGGAAACCGACGATCGAGAGCGTCCTGAATGAAGCGCTGACAGCGCTGCTGGGGAAGAAGATCACAGTCATAGGCGCGAGCCGCACGGACTCCGGTGTGCATTCTCTTGGAAATGTGGCGGTGTTTGATACAGATACGCGGATCCCGGCGGAAAAGATCTGCTATGCGTTGAACCAGAGACTGCCCGATGACATTGTGATCCAGGAATCAGGGGAGGTGTCGCCGGATTTTCATCCCCGTTACTGTGATAGCAGGAAAACCTATGAATACCGGATCTTAAACCGCACATTTCCGCTGCCGACGGAGCGGCGGGATTCCTACTTCTGTTATCGGAAGCTGGATGTGGAGGCGATGCGTGAGGCTGCGCAATACCTTGTAGGAACCCATGACTTTGCCAGTTTTTGTGCGGCACATGCGCAGACGGAGACGACGGTGCGCACAGTATATGCATGCACGGTCGAAAAGACAGGTGATATGATCTGCATTCGGGTGACGGGCGCAGGTTTTCTATATAATATGGTCCGAATCATCGCGGGAACGCTCCTTGAGGTGGGGTATGGTGCCAGACAGCCCCGCGATATGCAGACGATCCTTACGGCGTGCAGCCGCAGCGCGGCGGGACCGACTGCTCCGGCACACGGACTGACGATGATGGGCATCGAATTTGAGAAAGATCCTTACATTTTGGCGCAAAATTCATAAAAATCGGTTGACAGTGGCAAAATCGCGTAGTAGAATGTAAAGGCTGATGTAGTTTAGAAATACTGTGCCAAAGCCCCGGCAAAGTATTTTAGCTATACAATAAGAAGCGAAACGAATGGTTTCGGACATTTCCATTCCGGCTTCTACCGTTAAAATTATTCAGGAGGAAAAACCATGAACACATTTATGGCAAGCCCGGCTACCATTGATCGTAAATGGTATGTTGTTGACGCTACAGGAATGACCTTAGGTCGTTTATCATCAGAGATTGCAAAAGTTTTAAGAGGAAAGAATAAGCCGATCTTCACTCCTCATATGGACTGCGGTGACTATGTGATCGTTGTCAATGCTGAGAAGATCGTTGTTACAGGAAAGAAGCTGGATCAGAAGATCTACTACAGACATTCCGATTATGTTGGCGGAATGAAGGAGACTACCTTAAAGGAAATGTTAGCAAAGCATCCTGAGAGAGTCATCGAGCACGCAGTAAAGGGTATGTTACCCAAGGGACCTTTAGGACGTGAGATGTACAAGAAGTTATTCGTATATGCAGGTTCTGATCACAAGCATGCAGCTCAGAAGCCTGAGGCTTTGACATTTTAATCGAGGGAGGTAAAGACAAGTGGCTAGCGCAAAATTTTATGGAACAGGTAGAAGAAAAAGTTCAGTAGCCAGAGTATATTTAGCACCTGGTACTGGAAAGATCACCATCAACAAGAGAGATATTGATGATTATTTCGGATTAGAGACATTAAAGGTTATCGTTCGTCAGCCCTTCGCTGCAACTGATACCAACGAGAAGTTCGACGTGACCGTTACCGTTAAGGGCGGCGGATACACCGGACAGGCAGGAGCGATCCGTCACGGCATTTCCCGTGCACTGCTTCAGGTAGACGATGAGTATCGTCCGATGCTGAAGAAGGCAGGATACCTGACACGTGATCCTCGTATGAAAGAGCGTAAGAAGTACGGTCTCAAAGCAGCTCGTCGCGCTCCGCAGTTCAGCAAGAGATAAT
>CALZQA010000007.1 GCA_945828315.1 uncultured bacterium
CACTGCATATCGTCGGCAGCGTCAGATGTGTATAAGAGACAGGGATACGCAGATCTGTGTGACGCGTGCGGATGTGGCGGAAGCTTATGCTTTTTTGAATCAGGATGAGGCGCTGCAGGCGGTGTTGGACGATCCGGTGTCGGATGAGGTGTTTACATACGGAGAGTACCGGGAATTTCTGGAGGAACTTCATTTGTGGGATGCCGGAAATTTTGAAGAAATTCTGGATTGGGATGCCCGGAAGGATGAAGGTGTGTCTGCGGACGTGCTGGCGGAGAGCCGGGATATGATCGCCGAACTGTTCGAGACCACTGAGGCAGAGCAGGAGAAGCGTGAAGAACCACCGGTAGTTGAGGCACTTCCTTCCATGCCGCAGATAGATGAGAACACGACTATTCGCGTACTGCTCTTGCAAGACGGCATGCCGGTGGCAAAAGAGATCCGTTTTTCGGCCAATGAGGCCTATTCCATTTCCTGGTGCGGAAAGACGAAAGAAAAGAAGAAAAATCAGGTGATCCGGGCCGGACAGCTGAAGCTGGAGGTCGGTCAGTCGGCAGTGGTACAGTCGAAAAAGGGTGAGATCTACCTGGCGGATGAACAGGGAAACCGCGACACGCTGGGTTTCAGCGGCAGTTTTCGGATCACGCGCTATGATGACGGATACGCCGTGGTCAATGAGGTGAAGATCGAAGACTATCTCTATGGTGTGGTGCAGAGTGAGATGCCGGCGTATTTTGAGAAAGAAGCGCTGAAAGCGCAGGCGGTCTGCGCCAGAACCTATATTGTGACGCAGCTCATGCAGGATAATTATCCGCAGTATGATGCGGATGTGGATGACTCCGTGCGTTTTCAGGCCTACAACAAAGCTGCACCGGATACTCGTGTGGTGGAGGCAGTGGATGCCACGAGAGGACAGATCCTTTCAAAGGATGGACTCCCCATCAACGCATACTTTTTCTCCACTTCCCATGGTGTGACAAGCGGCAGGGAGATCTGGGGACTTTCCGCGCTGGACTATCTGCAGCCGGTGAGAGGAAATAAAGACACAGATATGCCGGATCTTTCTGATGAGGAGACATTTCGTACATATATCCGGGAAAGTGACGCGGATGATTATGACGCGCCCAGTAGTTATTATCGCTGGAAGGTAACGCTGGATATCGGCAGTCATCTGTCAGATGTGAAAACCCTATTGCGGGGGATTGACGAGGTACAGCCGGAGTGTGTTATAATAAGAGACAGTCATGGGCAGGAGACGACAGCTGTGGCAATGGACAGCTGGGAAGAAACGCAGCAGCTGAAGGTGTTGGAGCGATCTTCATCAGGCGCGGTATTGCGGCTTTTGATCGTTTTTTCTGACGGTGAGGTGGAACTGTCCAATGAAAATTATATCCGGCAGGTGCTCGGCATATGGATGAATACATTGCAGGATAAGGATGGCAGTAAAGTGAAGCCGGGTGACATGCTGCCCAGCGTATATTTCTATGTACAGCCTGTCAAGGATGGGATCGTACTCTTCGGCGGAGGACTCGGCCACGGGATCGGCATGAGCCAGTATGGTGCCAACGGACTGGCAAAGCAGGGCGCTGACATGGAGGAGATCCTGGATTTTTACTACAAGGATATCTGTCTGGAACAATTATATTGTGAGGATCATACATGAAGATAATCAAAGAAGGAATGAGATTTTATCAGGAGTGCAAGTCGGATAACGTAAGCGCTTATGCAGCACAGGCGGCATATTTTACACTGTTGTCGGCAATTCCGTTTCTGTTGTTTTTTGGTGCGCTGCTCAAATACACTCCGGTATCGCTGGATTTTCTGATCAAGGGTGTCCGACTTGTATTACCGGATTATATTTCCGGTTTCCTGGTGAGCATCATCAGGGAGACTTACGAGACTTCGGCCGGACTTCTTTCTATTTCTGCGATCGTGGCCATCTGGTCAGCAGCAAGAGGTATTCAGTATCTGACAGAGGGACTGAATCAGATGTATGATCTGGTGGAGACAAGAAACTGGCTGAAGCTTCGTTTCTGGTCAGTTATTTACACATTTATCATGATCTTTTCTATCGTGATGATGCTGATTCTCCTTGTATTCGGACAAACACTGCAAAACTGGCTGGCACAGTATGTTCCGGCAATCGCAGGCATCACGCATATCTTTTTGAAACTGAAAAGTCTGATCAGTATCGGAGGGATGACTTTTATTTTTGCTTTGTTTTACTGGGCATTTCCGAACCGGAAGGGAAAAGGCGGAAACCGGATCACTTACCTGAGACAGCTTCCGGGCGCATTGATCTGTTCGGTGGCCTGGTATATCTTTTCATTTGGTGTATCCGTTTATGTGGATTATTTTCACGGATTCTCCAGCTACGGGAGTCTGACGACGATCGTGCTGATCATGTTCTGGTTGTACATCGGCATGTATATCATGATGGTGTGCGCTGAGGTGAACAACCAGTATTCGGAGCGGGTCTTTGCATTTCTCAGAAAAAACAAAAAGAAACGGCAGTGAAAAATCTGCTTGCAGTTTTCCGGTGGCTGTGCTAAGATAGCAAAAGATGTATAAGGAAATGCAATGAAGGCGCATAGTAGTCATATACACTGCTGACAGAGAGAAGAAGCTGACGGCTGAGAGCTTCTTTCAGATAAGGTATATTCTCAGGAGCTGCGTAAGCAGCGACGAATGTTCACGCCGGAGCAGCACAGGGGAAGCGCGTGGGCGTGGTAGTCTGTGACGCGGCACACGTTACGTGCAAAGAGAGTCCGGTCCTTTTTATATCGAATCGGGAAATCGGGTGGTACCGCGGAAATAGTTTCGTCCCAGGATAATAGTCCTGGGACTTTTTTTACGAACAAAATGAAAAAGGAGAACGATCATGAAAGAAAAGCTGCAAAAAATCAGGGAACGCGCGATCGCTGAGATCGAGAGCTCAGACGGTCTGGAAAAGCTTGGCGAGGTACGGAATACGATCCTCGGAAAAAAGGGTGAGCTGACCGCTGTATTAAAAGGAATGAAGGATGTACCGCCGGAGGATCGTCCGAAGGTCGGTCAGTGGGTCAATGAGACAAGAGAAGCTATTGAGACCATTCTGGCAGAGCAGACAAAGAAGCTGGAGGCGGAGGCGCTGCGTCTGCGCTATGAGTCAGAGAAGATCGATGTCACGATGCCTGCCGTTAAGCCTGCAAAAGGAAATCTTCATCCGATCACACAGGTGCGCAACCAGCTGACCGATATTTTCGCGTCCATGGGCTTCGAGATCTATGAGGGAACAGAGATCGAGACGGATTATTACAATTTTACCGCATTAAATACACCGCAGGATCATCCGGCGCGTGATATGCAGGATACATTTTATTTGTCACCGGAATTTTTGCTGCGTACGCAGACTTCCGCGGGACAGATTCATGTCATGGAGGCAAAGAAGCCCCCGATCAAGATCATCTCACCCGGAAAGGTATTCCGTTCGGATGATGACGCAACACATTCCCCGATGTTTACACAGATGGAAGGTCTGGTTGTGGACAAGGGCATTACACTCTGTGACCTGAAAGGTATGCTGGATGAGTTTGTAAAGAAGATCTTCGGCGAGAATGTGACGACGAGACTCCGTCCTTCTTATTTTCCCTTCACGGAGCCTTCTGTTGAGGTTGACGTGAGCTGCTTCCAGTGCGGTGGTAAGGGCTGCAAGCTGTGTAAGGGTACCGGATGGATCGAGGTTCTGGGTGCCGGAGTGGTAAACAACAAGGTGCTTGAGGGATGTGGCGTAGATACGAATGTATACAGCGGTTTTGCCTTCGGTATCGGCATTGAGCGTATTGCCATGTTAAAGTACGGTATCAACAACATCAAGCTGCTGTTTGAGTCAGATCTGCGCGTGTTGAATCAGATCGACGATTAATTTGGAAGAAAAAGGAGGCAAATCATGTTAGCACCGTTAAGCTGGTTAAAAGATTATGTAGATATAGATGTCACCCCGAAGGAGCTGGAGGAAAAGCTTTTTTCTTGCGGTTTTGAGGTGGAGGAACTGATCGAGGTCGGAAAGGATATTTCCGGTGTCGTTGTAGGTCTGGTAAAGGAGTGTGAGCCGATTCCCGAGACACATTTAAGTCTGTGTCAGGTAGATGCAGGCAGCCATGGTACATTCCAGATCTGCTGTGGCGCAGACAATGTATGCGCCGGCAAGAAATTCCCGGTTGCGCTGGTGGGAGCAACTGTTTATGCAACTGCAAAGGATCATGTGACCATCGAGGGCGTGATGACGATCAAGAAGGGCAAACTGCGCGGCTATGAGTCCCAGGGTATGCTCTGCTCCGGCACAGAGCTTGGATTAAACGAGGATCTGTATCCGGGCGCAGGCTACAACGGACTGCTCATTCTGCCTGATGATGCAGAAGTTGGCGCAGACGTAAAACCGCTACTTGGCATGGATGACTGGATCTTTGATATTGCGATCACCGCGAACCGTCCGGATTGCCAGAGTATTTACGGAATTGCAAGAGAAGTGGCAGCTGTTCTGAACAAGCCCTGCAAGGAGCCTGCATTGGATTACACGGAGACAGCTGTAAAGAAAGAGGGATTCACGGTCAATGTGGCAGCACAGGATCTGTGCCCGCGTTATATCGCACACTATGTATATGATGTAAAGATCGCACCTTCACCGGCATGGATGCGCCGCAGACTGGCTTTGGTCGGCATCGGTTCGATCTCGAATGTCGTAGATATCACAAACTATATTTTGAAAGAGCTGGGGCAGCCGATGCATGCCTTTGATGATTCCTTCCTCAAGGGAAATGCCATCAATGTCAGACGTGCAGATGACGGCGAGAAGATCATTACGCTGGACGAAAAAGAGTTTACGCTGAACAATTCTAATCTTGTTATCTGCGACGGCGAGCGTCCGGTCGCACTGGCAGGTATTATGGGCGGATTAAATTCCGAGATCCTTGACACCACCACAGAGGTCATGTTTGAGGCTGCAAAGTTCATGCGCGACAACATCCGCAAGAGCTCCCGTGCTCTGGGTCAGGCATCTGATTCCAGCGCGATGTATGCAAAGGGTGTCTACGAATACACGACTGTGATGGCGATGAAGCGAGCATTGCACCTGATCGAGGAGCTTGACTGTGGTAAGGTTTCTTCCACACATGTGGAGGTATCTACCGGAAACTCTGTGGATCCGAAGGAAATGAAGGTCAGTGTGAAAAAGGTGAATGGTGTGCTGGGTATCGAGGTACCGGATGAGGAGATCATCCGCATTCTGACAAATCTGAATTTCGCACCGGTCATCAATGGTGATGAGCTGACGCTTCAGATTCCTGCTTATCGTGAGGATATGGATTCCTACCCGGATGTGGCAGAGGAAGTCATCCGTATGTACGGCTATGACCATGTGATCCCGACTTTTATGCCTACTGCAGAGGTAACCCTTGGTGGATTGAACTTAAAGCAGAAATCTGAACTGAAGATCAAGAACGCGCTGTGTGCAGCAGGTGCGTATGAAGGAATCCACTATTCCTTCTTTTCTCCTTCAGATCTGGATCTGTTACGGCTGCCGGAGGATGCACCGCAGCGTCACGCAATCAAGCTGATCAACCCGATCAATATCGACCTGTCCCTGATGCGCACGACGCTTGTACCGGAAATGCTGCATGCCATTGCACGTAACCAGAAGAAGGGCACTTTGGAAGGCCGCATCTTTGAGCTTGGAAATATCTTTATTCCGAAGGATCTGCCGTTAACCGAGTATCCGGATGAGCGCGAGACCTTATGTGTCGGTGTGTTTGGCGAAAATGAGTCCTTCTATACGCTGAAGGGTCTGGCGGAAGTGGTCGCAAAGACTCTGGGTGTGACCTTTACCTATGAGCCTGCAACAAAGACTTTCCTGCATCCCTATCAGACGGCAGAAGTGTTCTGTGAGGGAACAAAGATCGGTTATCTCGGAAAGGTTTCCTATGAGATCGCCGATGAGCTTGACATGCGCGTACAGGCATTTGTGATGGAACTGGATGTACGCATACTCAGTCAATGGTATGGAAAGGCACAGGTATTCAAACCGCTGCCGAAGTTCGCGGAGGAGAAGCGTGACTTTGCCTTCGTTGTGGACAAGGGAATCACCTGTGGACAGATTGAAAACGGGATCAAAGAGGCTTGCAAGTATGTGACGGATGTACAGCTGTTCGATGTGTATGAGGGAATCCAGCTTGGACCGAACAAAAAGAGTATGGCATTCTCCGTTGTATTTACTCCGGCCGAGGAGGAATTCAACAGTGAGATGGTGGAAGGCTTCGTAAAGAAGATCTTGAAAAATCTGGAGCGTAAGCTGCAGATCACGCTGCGTGCCTAGTGAGGAAGCATAGAAATGGATGTAAAGGATTTTTATTATGATCTGCCAGAGGAGCTGATCGCACAGGATCCGCTGGAGGACCGCTCCAGTTCAAGGCTGCTGGTGCTGGGAAAAGAGGATGGCTCCATACGGCATGAGATCTTTCGCAATATCACACAGTATTTAAACGCCGGAGATTGTCTGGTGATCAACAACACAAAGGTAATCCCCGCCCGTCTGTTCGGTGAGCGGGAGGGGACCGGTGCCACCATTGAGATCCTCCTCTTAAAACGGAAGGAGAACGATATCTGGGAGACACTTGTCAAGCCCGGAAAAAAAGCAAAACCCGGTACAAAGATCATTTTTGGCGGAGGGCTTTTGACTGGCGAGGTCGTGGATGTGGTGGAGGACGGCAACCGTCTGATCCAATTTAGCTACGAGGGTATTTTCGAAGAGATTCTGGATCAGCTTGGACAGATGCCCCTGCCTCCCTATATCACACATACGCTGCAGGACAAAAACCGTTACCAGACGGTGTATGCAAAGTATGACGGTTCTGCGGCAGCACCGACGGCAGGACTGCATTTTACGCCGGAACTTTTAGATGAGATCCGGGCGATGGGCGTAAAGATCGCAGAGGTAACACTGCATGTTGGGCTTGGCACTTTCCGCCCGGTCAAGGTGGAGCATGTGCAGGATCATCATATGCACTCTGAATACTATGAGGTGACAGCGGAGGCAGCCGCATTGATCAATGAGACAAAGCAGGCCGGCGGACGCGTGATCGCAGTCGGTACGACGAGCTGCCGGACATTGGAATCTGCAGCGGAGGAAGACGGATATCTCACAGCAAAAAGCGGATGGACGGATATTTTTATCTATCCTGGATATAAGTTTAAAGTGATCGACGCGCTGATCACAAATTTTCATCTGCCGGAGTCCACGCTGGTCATGCTGGTGAGCGCACTGGCAGGCAGAGATCATATCATGAATGCATATGCAGAGGCAGTGAAGGAACGCTATCGTTTTTTCAGTTTTGGGGATGCAATGTTTATTCAGTAATATCAGCCGGGAGGAGGAATCCTCCCGGCTATTTTCATTTTTTGCTAGGCAGAAAAGAGCGAGTGTGATATGATAAAAAAAATAGCTTTTATGAGAAGGAGAGGTATATCAATATGGAAGAGAAAAGAAAAAGCCGGCGTCTGGAGCTGGATGTGTCGATCGAACTGGAGCGTCTGGATCAGGGTGAGATGACGACGCTGAAGATGATCCATGTGGATGTCACTGACCTGTCAAGCTCCGGCATGGGATTTAACACTTCACAGCCAATGGATAACGGTGCGCTTTACGATACGAGGATCAAGATCTGGACAAAGGAGGTCATTCCCGCAGTCATCCGCATCGTTCGCTGCGAGAAAATTGCGGAAAACCAGTATCACTGCGGAGCGACATTTGTGGGTCTGATGAGCTCAGATGCGCTGAAGATCAATATTTACAGTATATTGAATCCGGATGAGTAATGACTGATCGCAAGAAAAAGAAAGGCAACTCCTGTTTGGGAATCACCTTTCTTTTTTATATTCATCTATACAGAAATTTCCTTCAGCGATTCATAGAAATCAGGATAGGAGATCACCACGCTGTCTGCGTTGAGGATCGTGGTAGGTGTATCACACAGCAATCCGGCCACTGCAAAAGACATCGCGATGCGGTGATCCAGATGGGAGTCGATCGTGGCTCCGTGGAGCGGTTTACCGCCGCGGATGATCATGCCATCATCAGTGGCAACGGCGTCTGCACCCATGGCAAGAAGCCCTTCTACAACCGTGTCGATGCGGTTGGATTCCTTGACCTTGAGCTCCTGTGCGTCTCTGATCACGGTCTCACCGTCCGCAAAGCAGGCGAGAACGGCAATGACAGGAATTTCGTCGATGAGTGTCGGTATCAGTTCGCCGGAAACGGTCGTACCGTGCAGTCGGCTGCTGCGGACGATCAGATCACAGACCAGCTCACCGGATACAGTATGAACATTTTCGCGGGTGATATCTGCACCCATCGCCTCTACAACGCGCAAAATGCCGTCGCGGGTCGGATTGATTCCTACATTTTTTAAGATCAGCTCGGAGTTCGGAACCGCAAGCCCGGCTGCGATCCAGTATGCAGCGGAGGAAATGTCGCCGGGGACGGCGATCTTCTGCCCATGTAACTGAGGTTCCGGTTCAATGGTTGCAGTTGTTCCTGCAGATGTGACCTGTGCGCCAAAACCGGAGAGCATCAGCTCCGTGTGATTTCGCGAGAGCACCGGCTCTGTCACGGAGGTTGTTCCATCTGCATACAATCCCGCTAAAAGCACACATGATTTTACCTGTGCGGATGCCACGGGAGACTGATAGGAGATGCCATGCAGATTACCTCCGTGGATTTCCAACGGTGCGCAGCCGTTATCATTTAAACTGCGGATATCCGCACCCATCTGTGTGAGCGGATCGATAATGCGCTTCATCGGGCGTTTTTGAATCGAAGCATCGCCGTTTAAGGTTGAGGTGAACGACTGTCCGGCGAGAATGCCGCTGATCAGTCTTGTGGTCGTGCCACTGTTTCCAACGTCAAGCATCTGAGCCGGTGCTTTTAAGCCGTGCAGTCCGGCACCGTGGATCAATACACGGTCTGTGCGGTTGTCGATATCTACGCCCATCGCCTGAAAGCAGGAGATGGTGGACAGACAGTCCGCACCCTGTAAAAAATTTGTGATCTCTGTTGTACCGTCCGACAGTGCGCCGAACATAATGGCACGGTGGGAGATTGATTTATCACCGGGAATCGCGAGTTCTCCCCGCAGCCCGGAGGACTTGATGATATTCATATTCATAGATGTTACCTCTCGTATACAGTATAATGGTATTTGCGAAGCAGTTCCACCGCTTTCTGCAGAGATTCGCCGTCGTACAATTCCAGATGTAGTACACCATCTTCAAATTCACGGTTGTGGATGATACCGATATTTTTAATACTTAAGTTGTTGCTGGCCAGAATGGTCGCGATCGTAGCGATTCCGCCTGCTTCATCGATCAGGTCACAGTAGAGTTCAAATACTTTTTTCAGAGGACCGGATTTGCTGATGGTGATGGAATCCCGGTAGTCCTTGGCAGATTGGAAAAATCCGTTGATGGAGCCGGCATCGGATGCTGCGATCTCAGCGCGGATGGAGGCAAGCTGTTCGCCAAACCGGTCCATGATCTCCAGAATCTGTTCCCGGTTGGACAGGCAGATGTTTTCCCACATGACTGCAGAAGAAGAAGCAATACGTGTAATATCTTTAAAGCCCCCTGCGGCGATCGTTTTCATCGTCTCATGCTCATCATCAAGCTGCTGCACCAGATTGACCAAGCTGGCGGCAACGATGTGGGGCAGATGGCTGATGGTGGCGGTTGCGTGATCATGTGCCTTGTAGTCCAGTACCATGGGAAGCGCACCCAGTGAACGTACAAGCTCTGTAAATTCTGTCACCTTGTCCGCAGGACTTTGCGGAGTCGGGGTGATGATGTAGTATGCATTCTCCAAAAGATAAGCGGTCGCATTTGCATAGCCTGTCTTTTCAGATCCGGTCATGGGATGTCCGCCGATAAAACAGTGCTCCATGCCTGCGGAGATGGCTGCTTCGTGGATGTCCGATTTGACACTGCCCACATCTGTGATGATGGCGCCATCCTTCAGCACCGGTTTTAACTCCTTTAAATATGCGATATTCTGTTGTACCGGTGTGCACAGGAAGATCAGATCACAGCTGCCGATCTCATCCAGAGACAGTTGGGTGCTGTTTTCTATCGTGTGATCATTGTATGCCTCCGTGACGGTAGATAAATGTCCGGAGGTGGCATATAATTTTTTCTCGGGATACAGGCGCTTCAAGGTTTTGGCAATGGATCCGCCGATGAGTCCGAGGCCGATAAAGCCGATTTTTTCAAAAGACATTTCTAAAATGCTCCTTTTCTCATAATTGATTTCTATTATAACACAAAACATCGTCACGTTAAAGTGAAAAAGTCACTGGCTGATTATTTGTGAAAATTGAATAAAATAGTTGTAATTTTTTTAAGGTTTTAGTAGAATATACATATGTTGTTAGTCCTGTTCGGCATGGGGGAAACGGAGACGTTGATTTGCCGGGCAGAGAATGAATTAGGAGGGTATTTTATATGAACGTTTACACAACTGACAAGATTCGTAACGTAGTTCTTTTAGGTCATGGAGGGGCGGGCAAGACCAGCCTGGTAGAAGCAATGGCATATCTGGCTGGCCAGACAACCAGAATGGGTAAGATCAGTGAAGGAAATACCATCAGCGATTTTGACAAAGAAGAGATCAAGCGCTCATTTTCCATCAGCACATCCGTGATCCCTATCGAGTGGGAAGGAAGCAAGATCAATATTTTGGATACGCCCGGTTACTTTGATTTTGTGGGCGAGGTTGAGGAGGCAGCGGCTGTGGCAGACGCAGCGATCATTGTTGTTTCCGGTAAGGCAGGCATCGAAGTAGGTACGAAGAAAGCGTGGGAGATCTGCGAAAAGTATAAGCTGCCCCGCATGGTATTCGTGACCGATATGGATATAGATAATGCAAGTTATCGTCAGGTAGTTGAAGATCTGCAGGCAATGTACGGCAAGAAGATCGCGCCGTTCCATCTGCCGATCCGCGAGAACGAGCAGTTTGTTGGTTATGTTAATGTCATTCAGCAGCGTGCAAAGCGTTGGAAGGATGACGGCACTGTTGAGAAATGTGACATTCCTGATTATTCACAGGCAAATCTGGAGATCTGCCGTGAGGCATTGATGGAGTCTGTTGCCGAGACAAGTGAGGAGTTCATGGATCGTTATTTTAACGGCGAGGAGTTCTCTGATGATGAGATCCGTCAGGCATTGCGTGTTAACGTGGCAGAGGGCAGCATTGTTCCGGTACTCATGGGTTCCAATGTGCTTGCCCGTGGTATGTATACATTGATGGTTGATATCGTAAAATATCTTCCCAGCCCGGATAAGCGTACCTGTGCAGGCATCAATGCAAAGACCAACGAGGTATTCCAGGCAGATTATGATTTCGCAAAGCCTAAGTCTGCTTATGTATTTAAGACGATCGTTGATCCGTTTATCGGAAAGTACTCTCTGATCAAGGTGAATTCCGGTGTATTAAAGACAGACGATGTGATGTACAATTATCACAAGGATGTGGAAGGCAAGATCGGCAAACTGTACGTAATGTGCGGCGGAAAGGCAGAGGAAGTCAAGGAACTGCATGCCGGAGATATCGGAGCCCTTGCAAAGCTCACAACGGCAGCTACGACGGATTCTTTGTCTACCAAGGCAAATCCTATTGCCTATATCCGTACGAATGTTTCCACTCCGTATACCTACATGCGTTATAAGGCAAAGAATAAAGGTGACGAGGATAAGATCTCTCAGGCATTGCAGAAGATGTCTCAGGAGGATCTGACCCTGAAGGCAGTCAATGACAGCGAGAACGGACAGACCCTGCTTTATGGTATCGGTGAGCAGCAGCTGGAGGTTGTTGCGAGCAAGCTGCTTGCAAAGTATAAGGTAGATATTGAACTGTCCCGTCCGAAGGTGGCGTTCCGCGAGACGCTGCGCAAGAAAGCAGACGTAGAGTATAAATATAAAAAGCAATCCGGCGGACATGGTCAGTATGGTCATGTAAAGATGACATTTGAGCCTTCCGGCGATCTGGAGACACCTTATGTATTTGAGCAGATCGTTGTCGGCGGTGCAGTTCCGAAGAACTACTTCCCTGCAGTAGAGAAGGGTATTCAGGACGCAGTGAAAAAAGGACCAATGGCTGCATATCCCGTTGTTGGTGTGAAGGCAGTGCTTTATGATGGATCTTATCATCCGGTAGATTCTTCCGAGATGGCATTTAAGGTAGCTGCTACTCAGGCATTTAAGAAGGGCTTTATGGAGGCAAATCCGGTTCTGTTAGAGCCCATTGCTTCCATGAAGGTCGTTGTTCCCGATAGCTACACAGGTGATGTTATGGGAGATCTGAACAAACGCCGTGGCCGTGTACTTGGCATGAACCCGATCGAGGGCGGCAAGCAGGAGATCCTTGCAGATGTACCTTACACGGAACTGTATGGCTACAATACCGAGCTTCGCTCCATGACCGGAGGTGCCGGTGAGTTCTCCTATGAGTTTGCACGCTATGAGCAGGCTCCGTCCGATGTACAGGAGAAGGAGATCGCAGCACGCGCAAGCAAGCTGGATAATTCTGAGGAATAGATTCGGATACCCAAATGAAAGAGAGAAGGAAGCCCGCAGATGCGGGTTTCCTTTTTGCGTACACTGATTGGCATGAATTGAATTGAAGATGCAATTTCTGGTGACAAAAATTTGATAGTGACATTTCTTGTGACATTGTGCGAATATGATGAAATAAGAGCTGAATTCCTTGTTTTTGGGTATGGGATATAGTATGATATGCCATGCATTGTCTTCCAGCAATCATCTGTTGAGCCTGATCAATGATATTCTCGATATGAGCTGGATCGAAAGTGGTAAGATCTGGAGGAGACAGAAGCGAATTTGTCAGATATGCTCCATGATATCAAGACGATCATCAGCGGGCAGATCCATGCGAAACAGCTGGAGCTGTATATGGATGTGATGGATGTGACAGATGAAGACGTGTATTGCGATAAAACACGACTGAATCAGGTGCTTTTAAACCTGCTGTCCAATGCGACCAAATTTACCGCTCCCGGAGGCACGGTTTCCGTGCGTGTGACACAGATCCACACTGCACCCGAAGGAAAAGGACTATATGAGATCCGGGTCAAGGACACCGGTATCGGTATGAGTCAGGAGTTCGCTGAACGTATTTTTGAGCCTTTCGAGCGAGAGCGTACATCCACGGTCAGTAAGATCCAGGGTACCGGTCTTGGTATGGCGATCTCTAAAAACATAATTGATATGATGGGTGGAACCATTGAGGTTCAGACCGAGCAGGGCAAAGGTACTGAATTTATTATCAGTCTGACGCTTCGCCTGCAGACCGAGCGAAGAAGCGTAGAGAAGATCAAGGAATTGGAAGGTCTGAAGGCTCTTGTGGTAGACGATGATTTTAACACATGTGACAGTACAACAAAAATGCTGGCACAGGTGGGCATGCGCTCTGAGTGGACGCTCTTTGGCAAAGAGGCGGTTCTCCGAGCAAAACAGGCGATAGAGATGAATGATGCATTTCACGCGTATATTATTGACTGGCGGCTGCCGGACATGAATGGTATCGAGGTCACAAGACAGATCAGAAGTCTCGGGGACCGCACACCGATCATTATCTTGACAGCCTATGACTGGAATGATATTGAGGTGGAGGCAAAGGCGGCCGGGGTGACCGCATTTTGTGCGAAACCGATGTTTATGTCGGATCTGAGAGAGGCACTTTTAACGGCACTTGGAAAGCAGGAGAAGAAAAATGAGCAGTTGATGTTCCCGGTTAATGCGACAGATGATTTTAAGGGCAGACGTATGCTGCTGGCTGAAGATAACGAGCTGAATCGTGAGATCGCAGTTGAGATTCTGGAAGCGTATGGTTTCCAGATAGATATGGCGGAAGACGGTGCACAAGCGTTGAATAAAGTATCTGCTTCCAAGCCCGGTGATTATGATCTTATACTTATGGATATCCAAATGCCTGTCATGGATGGGTACGAGGCTACCCGTGCGATCCGCGCTCTTGATGTTCCGGATGCCGCTACGATACCCATCATTGCAGTGAGTGCAAATGCATTTGCTGAGGATATGCAGAAATCTTTGAAGGCTGGAATGAATGAGCACATTGCAAAACCGTTTAATAAAGTAAAGCTGGAGGAAGTGCTCGGAAGGTATTTGTAGCGTTTATTTTAGCAGGTAGCAATGCATCATCGGCCCGGAGCCTTTGCCGAGATCAAGACCTGCTGCCAAAGCGCCTGAGATATATTCTTTGGCGCGGCGCACAGATTCATCCAGCGGAAATTCTTTTGCGAGATTGGAGGCGATGGCGCTGGAGAGCGTACAGCCGGTGCCGTGGGTGTTTTCTGTCAGGATGCGTTTCCCTTCAAACCATTGGAACGTTCCATCTGCATATAAAAGATCATTGGCGTCATTGACACTGTGACCGCCCTTTAAGAGGACGGCGCAGTTGTAAATGTCGCCGATTTTTTTTGCCGCTGCGCGCATGTGATCTGCCGTTTCGATGTTGCTGTCACTTAGTATTTCTGCTTCCGGGATATTGGGGGTGACCAGTGTTGCCAGTGGGAGAAGTTCGCTTGTGAGTGTGTTAATGGCATCAGTTTTCAGCAGGGCAGAGCCACTTGTGGCTACCATGACAGGGTCCACAACAATGTTTCTTGCCTGATAGAAGCACAGCTTTTCTGAGATGACACGGATCAGCTCTGAGGAAGCGACCATGCCGATCTTGACCGCATCAGGGTAAATATCCTCAAATACAGCGTCCAGCTGCTGACCCAAAAATTCCGGCGTGACTTCGGAAATGGCACGCACACCGGTGGTGTTCTGAGCGGTCAGAGCGGTGATGGCGCTCATGGCGTAGACACCGTTCATGGTCATTGTCTTGATATCTGCCTGTATTCCGGCACCTCCGCAGGAGTCAGAGCCTGCGATCGTGAGTGCTGTTTTCATGTGTGTTGATCCTCCATTATGCAAGTGTTGATACGTTGTAACATGTGATTGATTGCTTAGTTGGGTGCTAGTAAGGTAATTATCCTGCTTTTCAATTCTGTTGCAGCCGCCTGAATATCCTCCGCTCCGAAAATTGCCGATACGACTGCAATTCCATCCATACCGCCGCCTGCGAGTTCGTCAACATTGGAAAGACTGATGCCGCCAATGGCAACAGCCGGGATGCTTACGGATGAACAGATCTCTTTGAGCTGGTGGTTGGTGATGCGGATCGCGGTCTGCTTGGTGGGAGAGGGAAAGACTGCACCGACACCGAGATAGTCGGCACCTGCGCGCTCAGCAGCCTGTGCCTGTTCCACAGTTTTTGCAGTTGCACCGATGATAAAGTCTGCCGGCGCCTGTCTGCGGATCTGCTCCACCGGAGCATCCTCTATACCGACATGTACGCCGTCAGCGCCGCTTTCCAGTGCGATCTGCACATTGTCGTTGATGATCAGCGGAACGTTGTAGAAGTGGCAGAGTGCGACGAGCTGTTTTGCTTCCGTCAGAAAGTTTTTTTCGTCCAGGTCTTTTTCTCGCAGCTGAACGATGGTTGCACCGCCTTTTAGTGCATCCGCTACCTGCTCATATAGGGTCTGTCTGCCGACCCATGCACGGTCGGTCACTGCATACAGCAGTAGTTGTTCTTTTTGAAATTTCATTTATGTTCTCCAGTGTAATTCATATTGTGACGATGGAAAAAACGTTCACGTTTCCCAAATGTATCAGGTTGTGCAGGCGTGTCCGAAAGAGGCAAGAAATGATTCTGTATCTTCGCATGTCATGGCACTGCTCATAATACATGCGCCCGCTGCACCGGCAGCTTTGACCGATGCCAGATTCTCCGGGCAGATACCACCGATGGCATAGACTGGGATCGACACGCAGGTGCATACTTCCTGAAGGAATTCCAATCCACGTCCGGGAAGCCCTTTTTTGCAGCCTGTGTCAAAGATATGTCCGGCAGTGATATAGGTACAACCAAGTGTTTCGGCTTCTTTTGCGTCTGCGACGGAATGACAGGAAGAGCCCAGAACCTGAAAGTGTTTCTTGTCATCATTTGAAAGTGTGCGAAGTGCCGGCAGAGGCAGATGCAGGGCAGTGTGATGAAGTTCTCGAGCTACATTTGCATAATTGTGAAAAATGCAGCTCACATCATGATTTTTGCAAATGCATAATACTTTCTCGGCAAGTTCAATATATGCTGCCTCGGGCAGATCTTTTTCACGCAGCAGGATCGCGGTGGGATGTGCTTTGGCGAGTCGTTCAATGCGTGTCAGAAAATCTTCCCGGCAGAGTGTGCGGTTCGTTACGCAGATGATATCACTACACATACAGATAGTCGTTCAGAACGGGCTGCAGTCCCTCGCTTGCGATGTCGCTGTACATGGTTTCAAGACTCCTGTTATCGTCAATCTCAAACTGTTCATCGCCCTGCGCGCCGTCTGACTCCTTTCCGCTGTATTTGCTCTCGTGATCGCCGATACCGGTGGATACGCCCGCGGAGATCTTTGTGGCCGCGATTTTTACGATACCGTTACGGAACTGCGCGCTCTCGCGGGAAGACACCGTGATACCCACATAGGGCAAAAAGATGCGGTATGCACACAGAATCTGGCAGAGCTGCGTTTCATGGACATCCAGTGGATTGATCTTGTCGTTGTTGATGATCGGACGCAGTCTCGGACAGGAGAGTGACATTTCCGCATGGGGATATTTGCGCTGCAGGAAATAGACATGTAATGCACTGGCAAGCGCGTCTTTGCGGAAGTCGGACAGACCCAACAGTGCAGAGAAAGCAACGCCACGCATGCCGCCGCGCAGTGCGCGTTCCTGTGCGTCAAAACGATAGGGCCACACACGCTTGTGCCCCAGAAGATGTAATGTCTCATATTTGTCCGCGTCATACGTCTCCTGAAAGACGGTGACATAGTCGGCGCCGCATTCGTGAAGGTAGCGGTATTCGTCTGTGTTGACCGGGTAGATCTCCAGTCCCACCATGCGGAAATATTTGCGCGCCAGCTTGCAGGCTTCACCGATATACTGTACATCGCTCTGTGCGCGGCTCTCTCCGGTAAGGATCAGGATCTCCTCCATGCCGCTGTCGGCAATGACTTTCATCTCGTGCTCGATCTGTTCCGGCGTCAGCTTCATGCGGTTGATGTGGTTATAGCAGTTAAAACCGCAATAGACACAGTAATTTTCACAGTAGTTTGCAATGTAGAGCGGTGTAAACAGGTAAACGGTATTGCCAAAGTGCTTACTCGTTTCCAGACGCGCCCGCTGTGCCATACGCTCTAAAAACGGTTCTGCGGCAGGAGAGAGCAAAGCCTTGAAATCCTCAATGGAGCAGGTTTCATGCTCTAAGGCTGCCTGAACATCCTTCGCGGTATACTTGGAAGCATCATAGGAATTCATGTGTGACATGACATTTTCGCGCACGTCAGATTCGATCTGCTCCATGCCGGGCAGATATTCCATATGATCTTTTCGCACGGAGGGATCTGTTTCCAGACGGTGTTTCCGCTCCAATGCTTCAGGCGATAAGTATTCAGAATCGATAAAAAACTGATTTTCTTTTGCTGCCATGATGATCACCTCTTATCTTAATCGTTTCTTAATCCCGCAAAAATCCGGTCAGCGGATCGGAAGCGGAAGCACCGCGGGTGAGCACTCTGCCGAGACCGGCGAGATAAGCCTTTCGTCCTGCTTCGATCGCCTGACGGAATGCGGATGACATCATGGGAAGGTCACCGGCTGTCGCCAGAGCAGTGTTCGCCATGATCGCGGCGGCTCCCATTTCCATTGCCTCACAGGCCTGTGAGGGTTTGCCGATACCTGCGTCCACGATGATCGGAAGGTCGATCTCATCGATGAGGATCTGGATGAAGTCTCTGGTGGCAAGACCCTTGTTGGAGCCGATGGGAGAGGCCAGCGGCATGATGGTTGCTGCGCCGGCATTGACAAGGTCGCGGGCGGCATTTAAGTCCGGGTACATGTAAGGCATGACGACAAAGCCTTCCTTTGCCAGGATCTCTGTTGCCCGGATCGTCTCCTGGTTGTCAGGGAGCAGATATTTGGAGTCGCGCATAATCTCAATTTTCACGAAATCCCCGCAGCCCAGAGCCCGGGCGAGTCTTGCGATGCGGACCGCTTCCTCGGCGGTTCTCGCTCCGCTGGTGTTGGGGAGAAGTGTCACACCTTTCGGGATATAGTCCAGAATGTTTTCTTTTTCTTGTGTGTTGGCACGGCGTACAGCCAGCGTGATGATCTCAGCGCCCGCATCCTTTACAGCCGCTTCGATGAGCTTCAGGGAATATTTTCCTGATCCTAAGATGAAGCGGGAGTGAAACTCGTGTCCGCCGATGATGAGTTTATCGTTATTCATGATATGTTTCCTTTCATGTGAATCTATGTTTTTTCGTAAGTGCCTTTGCCAGTGCTAATGTAATAATCTTCCCTTATGATGTACAGACAGGGCAGCCGGTTATTCGACCTCACCTGTCAGAATGCGTAACACCGTGTGGGCCTGGTGTGCAGCGCACAGCATCACGCGGGAGGACACCAATCCGATTCCGTCTTCGACATCCGAAACGCCGTCTCCGCACAGATAAAAGCGCTCACTCACACGTCTTGTCCGAATCTCGTTTGCGCTGCCAAAGCCAGCCATTCCGGAGGCTGCCACCAGATATTTTTCCGGCATTTTCGTTAAAACCATATTTGTGAGCATGGCCTTCGCCGCTGCATTGTCAAATGCTTCACAGATGATATCCGCCGGCTGGATAAGCGAGAGCGCATTCAGCTCCGTGACGCGTATATTATGTGTCTCCAGTGTGAGATACGGCGCGATCTCCTGCAGATTTTCGGCAAGTGCTTCTGTTTTGCTGATGCCGACCTGTGAGGCTTTGTATTGCTGGCGGTGCAGGTTTGAGACATCCACACGGTCAAAATCGATGAGGATGAGTTTCCCAATGCCCGCACGAGCCAGGGATACGGCGATATTTGAACCCAGTCCGCCGAGGCCACAGACAGCGACAGTGGCAGCCGATATTTTTTCCTGCCGGGCTTCACCGTGGCGCTGCCGCAGAACGCACAGCATTTCTTCCTCGGAAGGAATGTTGTTTGACAGATTTAAAGACATTGTTTCAACCCCCTCCCATAAAGCTGATGATCTCTAACTGATCGCCGTCTGCGAGCACAGTGGTGTCATATTTTTCCCGTGGAAGGATCTCGCCGTTGAGCTCGATGACGATCCGGATCGGATTGCAGGCGGTTGATGCCAGATACTGTGAAACGGACTGACCGGCGGCATTTACATGTTCTCCATTGATCTTTACCATGTTTTTCCTCCTGTATGATATTTTTGAAGCTTGATCTGAAGGGTGAGAGGATGTTGTTGACGAAAAAAACGGGAAACACCCGATCCGGATGCTTCCCGTTAAAAACGTTTTCTCATCAGTTCCCTACGTTGGCATTATCCAAATCAGGTTATCGGTCGAAGGTCATACCTTCCTCTCAGCCTGTCATACAAGCTCCCGTCTGTTCGATTTTCATAATGCGACTGTCAGCAATTTCACAGTCACATTGCACTCACTATACACGATTTCGACGGAAGATGCAAGAGGCGGGATTATTTTTTGGTCATTTTTAAAATGGTCAGCACCTGATCCACCCTGGCTTTTTCCGCAGGTGAGAGATTTGCAGTGAGCAGCTGGATCATGAGATCCTGCTCATCCGGCGTGAACTGGATATTCTGCCGGCGTGCCTCCTGCTGACATTTGGTCAGCTGGCGCATCATGGCTGCGGAATTGCTTCCGGAAGGCATTGTCGCAAAAGCTTTTAAAAAGGCAAGTTTTTCGGGAGAGATCCCGGTAGCAGCGTTCATCAGATCATCAATCGTCATACATCCTCCTGTCCGTGGAACATTCCACCGTAGAGATCAGCCATGGATAACACATTGCTGATCAGGTCGATATTGGATTGGTCACTCTCTGTACAGAGCGGACGGATCGCATCCAGCATCTGCATGATCCGCGCAGAGGTGTTCAGCCCCTCACACATTTGCAGGGAAGGCTCCTTGTGCTCAAATAGTGAATTGGCGCGGGAGAGTTCCATCATTTTTACGAGCGTGGCGACTGCGCGCTGTCTGGGATAAGGTATGTAAGGGATTGCTGTCTTCAGAATCTGCAGAGTCCGGTTTTGAAGATGCGAATCAAAGGGCGTGGGTGTAAATTCTGTATCCATAAAATATCCTTTTTTATTTAAACTATGAGAAAGGTATCAAAATATGCATATGATGTAATTGAGAAACTTTTTTATTGAGGAGGAAGTCCATGGGACGATTGATCATAGATGGCAACCGTGTGTATGAGCTGGATGAAGCTTGTCTGCAGCGCAGGAGAAAAGCAGGAAAAATGCCTGAAAACAGGGACGTGCAGATGCAAAAAGAAAGGCAGAAACAGATGCAAAAAAAAGAAAGAACATAACAAAAAAGGCAGGGATTCCTGCCTTTTTTGTGTTTGGAAGTCCGATCAGTCGATCAGAAGCATCCGAAGCCGTGATCGTTACCGCAGCAGCACAGGATGAGTAAGATGATCCAGATACTTTCACATCCGTTACCACAGCCTTCGCCTCTGCCGAAGAATCCACTGCCATTGCCGCAGCAGCAAAGAAGCAGCAGGATCCAAATGATGCTTGAACATCCGTTACGGTCCTCACATCCGCATCCGCAGTTTGTAGCAGCTAAATCGCTCATTTTGAAATCCTCCATTGATTTGATTTATAGTTCATATTATGTGGAGGGCATGTCAGTGTTTCCACATAATCAGATGACATTATTTTTTTCGGAGTCGTATGCTTTGAATTGCGCGGTGGAAAAAATTATGCTATAGTACCTATGATTGTGTTTGACTTTGGTGGCACCCGCTGCTGTGAACAGTTATGCCTGCACAAAAACTAAACGTAAGAAAGGTGGACAAAGCGATGGAAAAAATTAAGATGACAACTCCTTTAGTAGAGATGGACGGAGATGAGATGACCCGTGTGCTCTGGCAGATGATCAAGGACGAACTGCTGGTTCCTTTTATTGATCTGAAGACAGAATATTATGATCTGGGTCTGGAATATCGCAATGAGACAAATGACCAGGTGACCGTAGATTCTGCAAATGCAACAAAGAAATACGGTGTTGCAGTCAAGTGCGCGACGATCACACCGAACGCTGCCCGCATGACAGAGTACAATCTGAAGGAAATGTGGAAGAGCCCCAACGGAACGATCCGTGCGATGCTGGATGGAACGGTTTTTCGTACGCCGATCCAGGTCAAGGGAATTGAGCCCTGTGTAAAGAACTGGAAAAAACCTATCACGATCGCCAGACATGCGTACGGTGACGTGTACAAATCCGTGGAGATGAAGGTACCCGGTGCCGGCAAGGCTGAGTTAGTATTTACAGGTGCAGACGGCAAGGAGGAGCGTGTGACGATCCATGAATTTACCGGAGCAGGTATCATTCAGGGACAGCACAATGTGGATGAGTCCATTGAGAGCTTTGCCCGCAGCTGTTTTAATTATGCATTGGACTTAAAGCAGGATCTGTGGTTTGCGACAAAGGATACGATCTCCAAAAAGTATGATCACACTTTTAAGGATATTTTCCAGGAGATCTTTGATGCAGAATATAAGGAAAAGTTTGAGCAGGCGGGTATCACATATTTTTATACATTGATCGATGACGCGGTGGCACGTGTCATGAAGTCCGAGGGCGGTTTTATCTGGGCATGCAAAAATTACGATGGTGATGTGATGAGTGATATGATCTCATCTGCTTGCGGTTCTCTTGCAATGATGACATCCGTGCTTGTTTCACCTTCAGGTATCTACGAATATGAGGCTGCACACGGAACCGTACAGCGCCATTATTATAAACATCTGGCAGGGGAGGAGACCTCAACAAATTCTGTCGCAACGATCTTTGCATGGTCCGGAGCGCTCAGAAAGCGCGGTGAACTGGATCAGCTGCCGGAGCTGATGACCTTTGCGGATCGTCTGGAAAAAGCATGTATCGATACCATCGAGTCAGGAAAAATGACAAAGGATCTGGCGCTGATCACCACACTGGAGAATCCGACTGTATTGAACAGCGGAGATTTTATCAAGGCCATCAGAAAGACGCTGGAAGCATATTACGCATAGCAGTTTCAGGCACTGCCGGAACCGGTATGTACAAGGGGAGTAGAACAGATGATTTTATCCTGTCAAAATGTTTCAAAAGCATTTGGAACAGAGGAAATCTTAAAAAAAGCATCCTTCCACGTGGAGGAGAATGAGAAGGCAGCTATCGTCGGGATTAATGGAGCCGGAAAGTCCACGCTCTTAAAGATCCTTATCGGTGAACTGTCTGCAGATGAGGGAGAGGTAACCATTGCAAAAAACACGAGCATCGGTTACCTTGCTCAGTATCAGGATGTTTCCGCTGAGCGCACGATCTATGAGGAGGTCTTAAGCGCCAAGGCGGATGTCATCGACATGGAGGAACAGATCCGCGGATTTGAGGAACAGATGAAGCATTGTGAAGGTGCGGAACTGGATACACTGATGGGGCGCTATCATTCCTTTTTGCAGGAGTTTGAGGAAAAAGGCGGCTATTATTATAAGAGCGAGGTCAGCAGTGTGCTGCGCGGACTCGGCTTTGAGGAGAGTGATTTTGACCGGAAGCTCTCGGAGCTGTCCGGCGGGCAGAAGACACGTGTTTCGCTGGCAAAGCTGCTTGTGCAGAAACCGGATATTCTGCTTTTGGACGAGCCAACCAACCATCTGGACCTGGCCAGTATCACCTGGTTGGAGGGATTTTTGCGTGGCTATAAGGGGGCTGTCATTCTTGTGTCCCATGACCGGTACTTTTTGGACCGCATTGTGACAAAGGTAATCGAAGTTTTTATGCATCAGGTGCGCATGTATGCAGGAAATTATTCAGAATACAGCAAAAAAAAGGCTGAGATCCGGGCGGCACAGATGAAACAGTATCTGAACCAGCAGCGTGAGATCGCCCATCAGGAGGAGGTCATTGCGAAGCTCAAGTCCTTTAACCGTGAGAAGTCGATCAAGCGGGCGGAGAGCCGGGAAAAGGCGCTGGAAAAGATCGAGGTGTTGGAAAAACCGATAGAGGAGCATGCAGATATGCATATCACGCTGGAGCCCAACATCACCAGCGGCAGGGATGTGCTGTCAGTGGAAGGACTGGCGAAGGCATTTCCGGGGAATCCACTCTTTTCCGGTATTGATTTCGAGATCAAGCGTGGAGAGCGCGTGGCACTGATCGGAAACAACGGAACCGGCAAGACGACGATGTTAAAGATCATCACAAACAGTATTTCGGCGGATGCGGGAACTGTCCGTCTGGGTACAAACGTCCACATCGGCTATTATGATCAGGAGCAACAGCTGCTCTCCGAGGAGAAAACATTGTTTGAGGAGGTTCAGGATGCGTATCCGAACCTGAACAATACGCAGGTACGAAGCGTTCTTGCAGCTTTTTTGTTTACCGGAGAGGAGGCCGTCACGAAACGCGTCTCAGAGCTCAGCGGTGGTGAGCGCGGACGGCTTTCGCTGGCGAAGCTCATGCTGTCGGAGGCAAATTTCCTCATTCTTGACGAGCCGACCAACCATCTGGATATGGTTTCCAAGGAAATATTGGAGCAGGCGCTGAACAGCTATACCGGAACCGTGTTTTTCGTGTCCCATGACCGTTATTTTATCAATCAGACAGCGACACGCATTCTGGACCTGACCGGGCAGACGATCGTAAATTATATCGGAAATTATGATTATTACCTGGAAAAACAGGAAGAACTGACCCGGATCTACGTTACGGATCGGCAGAACACAAATACGCAGTCGGATCAGACCGCTGCGCAGAGTACGCCGGAAGATTCCGGAAAGACGGACTGGCAGGAACAGAAAAAGCAGCAGGCGGCGCTCCGGAAAAAACAAAATGAACTGAAAAAAACTGAGGAGGAGATCTCGCGGCTGGAGGAGGAGAAGGAACGTCTGGAAACGGAAGCTCTGGATCCGGCAGTGGCGACGAACTCTGCCCGTCTGTTTGAACTTCATAAGCAGATGACAGAAATTGATGAAAAGCTGGAAGCGCTTTATGAAAACTGGGAGCTTTTGGCCAGCGATGAAGCACTTGGCTGACATTGACATTTTCTTAACGAATGAATATACTGGAACTAGTAAATTACTGGGAAGGTTAAGGGGATTTTAAACATGGAAGAAAAGGAAATCTCACAGGCAGTCATTCGGCGGATGCCGCGTTATTACAGGTATTTGGGTGAACTGCTGGATGCGGGTGTCGAGCGTATTTCATCCAATGATCTGAGCAGCCGTATGAATGTGACAGCTTCACAGATCCGACAGGATCTGAATAACTTTGGTGGATTTGGCCAGCAGGGTTATGGATATAACGTCAAGTATCTTTATGAAGAGATAGGAAAGATACTTGGACTGAATACAAAACACTATGTGATCATCATTGGCGCCGGACATCTCGGTCAGGCACTGGCAAATTATGTAAAATTCGAAAAGCTTGGTTTTGTGATCACTGCTTTGTTTGATGTAGATCCGAAGCTGATCGGAAAGGATGTGCGGGGAATCCCGATCTTATCACTTGACGATCTTCCGGAATATATAGCAAATCATACCGTCGATATTGCTACACTTACGATGCCAAAATCAAAGGCTGATACGATAGCAAATGAGCTGGTAAGTCTGGGCGTGCATGCGATCTGGAATTTCGCGCATGTGGATCTGGAATTGTTCGACAAGGATGTGATCGTGGAGAACGTGCATCTGTCCGACAGCCTGATGCAGCTCTCCTACAATACCGTGAAGCATACAAAGGAAAAGGGAAAAGGATCCGATCACTGAAAGGCAGGGGATGTCTGATGGCTGAGAGCAAAGATTTTAGTGTATTCCTGCAAAACAAAAAAATACCGATCTGTGTGCTGGATCAAAAATGGCACCGGCTGTTTGCCATCAAGGGTAAGCCGGAAAATGTCGCCGCGTGTGAACAGGAACTGAATGAACTGTTGAAGAAACAGGGGCATTTGAACAATGAGATCCGGGAATTGAAAAAGCTGAAAGCAAAACTGATGGGAAATATTGTTGAGAACATGGAGGGCACCCATCAGGAAAATGTCGGGCGCATGAGCTCTAAAAAGTTAGATGAGGACAAGCGCCTGATTGACGATATCAATGCAAAGCTGGAGGCGAACGAGGATGCATTGCTTGAACTTCCGCGGGAGATCGATCGCGTCAACAAGGAACTGATGCTTCTGACAGTAGAATTCTGTTATGGAAACCTCCGGGTGAATGTTGCGGAGATTCGGGAAATTACAGACTGGATCACGCAGGTGCGCATCGATTTAAAGAAAAATATTATAAAAAAGCAGAACAGGGAGATCAATTCACGCCAGATGTATGCGTATATGCATGATGTCTTTGGAGCAGAGATGATGGATGTGTTTGATCTTGATAACGGAGATATTGATCTTCGCATTCTGGAGCCGCCGAAGAAAAAGCCTCAGGAGCAGCCACAGCAATCGCCGGATGAAGCCGGAAACCAGGTGAAGCCCAAGGCTGCAGAGGGTGACGGAACCGTGACTGCAAAGGGTGAGAGTGAAGACACACCGCTTCCTACGGAAAACTTTGAAACCAAAAAGCAGGGCTGACCTTCACGTGGTCAGCCTTTTGTATCATAGCCACCGGGCATAAAGGGGTGATTTTTTGCAATATCTTGTAAAAAAAGGGGAAATGAAGCAGTATGACGAGAACACGATAAAGGTGTTCGGAATACCGTCGCTCGTGCTCATCGAGCGGGCAGCGCTGGCTGCCGTGGAGGAGATGGAATGTGATGGTCTGCAGGACAAAAGCCGGATACTGATCGCCTGCGGCACAGGAAACAATGGTGCGGACGGTCTGGTCATGGCAAGACTCTTGTATCTGAAAGGTCATACCGTGCAGATCCTGACCGTCGGAAACCGGACAAAGGCAACACTGGAAAATAAAAAAGAACTGGAAATAGCAAAAAATTACGGAATTCCTGTGATCACAGCCGAAGGGTTTTTACAGCGGTTTGACAGGGAGAAGACAGATAAAAAAGATCAGATAGGAACAGATCTGTCGGAGGAATATTATGTGGTGGTAGATGCAGTGTTCGGTGTGGGACTTTCACGCCGGATCGAGGGCGTTTACGGACAGATTTTGGAGTGCCTGAACGCGCTGCCGGGGAAAAAGGTTGCAGTCGATATTCCAAGCGGCATCGATGCAGATGACGGATCCTTGCTGGGTGTGGCATTCCGTGCGGACCTGACGGTGACATTTTCCTATGAAAAAGTCGGTATGCGGCTGTTCCCGGGACAGTCTTACTGCGGAAAGATCGTCTGCCGCAGTGTTGGTATTGACGATCGCAGTTTTCTGGCACATACAGAGCGGGGGCATGAGCCTTTGATGGCGGCTTTTACACCGGAAGATCTTTCCATGATCCCGGGACGCCTCCCGCATACGAACAAAGGCTCATATGGAAAGGTGCTTGTCATTGCCGGTAGTGTGAATATGGCAGGTGCTGCAATCTTCAGCGCCAGGGCGGCATATCTGTCCGGCTGCGGACTGGTGCGGGTATTCACACCGGAGGAAAACCGGACGATCATTCAGAGCACACTTCCGGAGGCTGTGCTCACAACCTATAACAGTAAAAAACCGGATCCGGAAGCGGTGATCGCCGCCATGCAGTGGGCGGATGTGATCGTTTGCGGTCCGGGACTCGGCACCGGTGATGCAGCTCACAAGCTGGTTCATGAGGTGTTGAAAAATGCAGCAGTTCCCGTGATCATGGATGCGGATGCGCTGAATGTCATTTCGGAAGAAACAGATATCCTCCGCAAGCCGCACACGGATCTGATCGTAACGCCGCATCTGGGGGAGATGGCACGCCTGCAGGGGGTAACAGTCTCTTATATACAGGATCATCTGGTGGAGAGCGCAGAGGAGTTTGCACGCACATATAACCTGATCTGTGTTCTGAAGGATGCCAGAACGATCACGGCAGTACCCTATAAACGGACTTATGTCAATCTTTCGGGAAACAATGGTATGGCTACCGGAGGAAGTGGAGATGTGCTGACAGGAG
Source organism: uncultured bacterium (assembly GCA_945828315.1). Lineage (GTDB taxonomy): Bacteria > Bacillota > Clostridia > Lachnospirales > Lachnospiraceae > W0P33-017. The sequence goes on from CALZQA010000007.1 coordinate 27,242, forward strand.
TGATCGCAGGCCTGATCGCGCAGGGAACAAAGCCGGAGCTGGCGGCTCCGTTAGGTGTCTATGTGCATGGTCTGGCGGGAGATGAAGCGGCGGAGACATACGGGCGTTACAGCCTGATGGCCCAGACACTGCTGGAGGCGCTGCCAAAGATTTTTTTAAAGAAAGAAGGCATGGAATCATGATAAATTATCCGAGGGTGCATGCAGATATTGATCTGGATGCCATCCGGCATAACATGGATGAAATGCATCGGCTGGTTGATCCCCATACAAAGCTGATGGCAGTCATCAAGACGGACGGATATGGACACGGTGCGATCCCTATCGCACGGGAACTGGAAGAAATTGACTATGTGTATGGCTATGCAGTCGCTGCGGAGGAGGAAGCACTGGCATTGCGTGCAGACGGAATCAAAAAGCCGATACTGATTCTCGGATATACATTTCCAGAACAGTACGAGGCACTTCTGCAAGCACAGATCACACCGGCGATTTTTACCGTGGAGGCAGCAAAGCTACTGTCAGAAACAGCCGGACGCATGCAGATGACAGCGCATATCCATATCAAACTGGACACCGGAATGGGGAGGGTTGGTTTTCTCATATCGGAGGAGAGCGCGGATCAGATCGCACAGATCGCGAAACTGCCGCATATTATGATAGAAGGAATGTTTACGCACTTTGCAAAGGCGGATGAGAAAGATAAGACATCGGCTAACAAGCAGCTGTCAGAGTTTTTGCGCATGGCAGATATGTTGGAAGAGCGGGGGGTGCATATTCCGCTTAAGCATTGTTCCAACAGTGCGGGGATCCTTGATCTTCCACAGGCAAATCTGGATATTGTCCGGGCAGGGATCACACTGTATGGTCTGCATCCTTCCGAGGAGGTTCATCTGGAACGCATGGATATGAGGCCGGTCATGTCTTTAAAGAGCCAGGTGGCACATGTGAAAACACTGCCTGCGGGCTATGGGATCAGCTACGGTGCCACATATGTTACAGTGGATGAACGTCGGATCGCCACGATCCCTGTGGGCTACGGCGATGGCTATGCGAGAAGCCTCTCCAATAAAGGTGATGTGCTGATCCGGGGCAGACGTGCACCGATCTGCGGACGGGTCTGCATGGATCAGTTTATGGTGGATGTGACGGATATTCCGGATGTCTGCGTGGGCGATAAAGTCACCCTGATCGGAACTGACGGAGAAGAGCACATCACACTGGAGGAGCTGGGAGAAAAGTCGGGACGTTTTAACTATGAGTTTGCCTGTGATCTCGGTAAACGTATCCCGCGCGTGTTCTACAAAGGCGGCAGGAGGGTCGCGAGCTGGACACAATATGAAGGCTTGACTGAATAAAACGCTTTTCGTATGGAAATACTTCAGAATGTAAAAGGTTCAACGTACTATAATTTTTTTTCTGGAGTGAAAGTAATGACAATTCGACGAGGAGATGTTTACTACGCAGATTTAAGACCGGTGGTGGGCTCTGAACAGGGTGGTATCCGCCCGGTACTGATCATACAGAACGATGTGGGAAACCGCCACAGTCCGACGGTGATCGTGGCGGCGATCACGTCGCAGATAAATAAATCAAAGCTTCCAACGCACGTGGAGCTGTCTTCCAGACGCTATGAGATGGTCAAAGATTCCGTGATCCTGTTGGAGCAGTTGCGCACGATCGACAAGCGCCGGTTAAAGGAGCGTGTGTGTCATCTGGACGGGGAGATTTTGACAAAAGTAGACAAGGCATTGGAGATCAGTCTGGAGCTGCCTACATAAGCTTTTGCTGATTCGCAGGAGTTACAACTTGACTTTAAAGGCAGAGAATGGTATATTTCTAGTGTTTTACAAGAGTTTATACAAAAACAGAGAAAGACAAACAGGAGAATTATATGGAAGATGCCGGTAACCCACATAGGGGTTTTCTTGACAAAATGAAAAAATTTTTTAACAGAAATTCAGAGGATGTCACGGAGGAGGAAATCATTTCTCTCGTCAACGAGGGACATGAGCAGGGCTTTATCCGCGAGAGTGAGGCGGAGATGATCCACAATATCTTCGAGCTGAGCGACAAGGATGCCAAGGATATCATGACACACCGGAAGCAGATCTGTGCGCTGGACGGGAGCATGACCTTTTCGGAGACGCTGAATCTGATATTGACCCAGCCGTTTTCCAGATTTCCGGTGTACATAGAAGATATGGATGACATTGTCGGTCAGGTCCATATCAAGGAGATGCTTGCGCATGCGCGGGATACCGAGTGTCAGGATGTGCCGATCCGGGACATTACAGGCCTGATGACACCGGTCGATTTTGTGCCAGAGACGATCGGGATCACTGCGCTGTTTCAACGGATGCAGGCTTCAAAAAACCATCTTGTCATCGTGATCGATGAATATGGACAGACGGCAGGGCTGGTGGCTTTGGAGGACATTCTTGAGGAGATCGTCGGCAATATTTTTGACGAGCACGATAAGGAAGAACATCATATCGTATCGCGCCCGGACGGCACGTATTTTATGGATGGCTCGGCAGATCTGGAGGAAGTGGCACAGGCACTTGATCTGGAGGAACTGGCAGAAAATGAGAACGATACCTTGAACGGATACCTGATCTCGCTGATCGATAAGATACCCGGCGACGGGGAGCGTTTTGAGGTGGAGGCACATGGATTTTTGTTCCGTGTACTGTCTGTGAAGGATAAGATGATCCGCCGTGTTGAGGTGAAAAAGTTACCCGGAGCCGATGACGGCTCTCAACTATAAAATTATAACGAAAAGAGGAAAGGTTATGTCAGGACATTCAAAGTTCGCGAATATCAAACATAAGAAGGAGAAAAATGACGCAGCAAAGGGCAAGATCTTTACAATGATCGGCCGTGAGATCGCAGTGGCAGTTAAAGAGGGTGGCCCCGATCCGGCAAACAACAGCAAGCTGGCTGCAGTCATTGCAAAGGCAAAGGCAAACAATATGCCCAACGATACCATCGACCGCGGTATCAAGAAGGCTGCCGGAGATGGCGATAATGTAAACTACGTGGTTGCTACATATGAGGGTTATGGCCCTGCAGGCACCGCCATCATCGTAAAGTGTCTGACGGATAATAAAAACCGCACTGCCGCAAATGTGAGAAATGCATTTACAAAAGGACAGGGCAGCATCGGAACGCAGGGCTGCGTGTCTTACATGTTTGACGAGCGCGGACAGATCATCATTGAGAAAGAGGCATGTGAGATGGATGCCGATGATCTGATGATGCTGGCTTTAGATGCAGGCGCTGATGATTTTAACGAGGAGGAGGACAGCTTTGAGATCCTCACTGCACCCGATACCTTCGATGCAGTCCGCGCCGCTATCGAGGCAGAGAACATCGAGATGGCAAGTGCAGAGGTGACGATGCTTCCACAGACTTACGTGACACTTTCTGATGAGGCTGATCTAAAAAATATCCAGCGGATCCTTGACCTTCTGGATGAGGATGATGATGTGCAGGATGTATATCATAACTGGGATGAATAATGACGAATAAAAAAGGAGCTGTTTGGCTCCTTTTTTTGTTTGTCTATTCAGAATGAATGTGTTAGAATGTAAATAACTGTTAGAGAGTCAGACAGCTATTATTTTTACAAGTTGGAGGAAATATGGAATTTTTAAAAGGTGTGTGTCCCCACTGTAAGGGTGAACTTCAGATCCCGCAGGACCGTGATACGATCATCTGCATGTATTGTGGCAAGGAACTTTCAGTGAAGGATGCATTGGCACAGCAGGAAGAGGTCAGCCGCCCGACACCGGTGATGGATGAGACCGTGATAGAGGCAATGCAAAACCTGTTATTCGGCATTGAAAATCCAATGCAGTTTTTCAAAAAAGCGCTGTATATGGAGTTTTTCAATAAATATGTATTTGAGAATGCAAAGAACCTTGCAGTTCTGGAACAAGCGTATCTGGCAGCTGATGATCCGAAGGCTATGATGGAGCGGATCGCGGAGCCGTTAGTTGTCCGTGTGGAAGAAGATCTGAATGCGCGGCGCGGGCACAAAAAAGAGGAACTGCAGATGGATTACAACCTTTCTATGGTTGTCTATGTATTCCCGGCATTGTTGGAGACGAATGAAAAGTCCGGTCAGGCCTGGATCGACGTACTTGTCGCTTCATGGAAAAAACACTTCCCGAAGACTGAACTGAAGTCGGCAACCGCGAAAGAGATCAATGCAGGCTTCCGTTATCGGTTCTGCTATATCACGACAGCGGTCTGCGAAAGCCGTCACAAGCCGGATGACTGCTACGAACTGTCACTGTTGCGGTCGTTCCGTGATGATTACCTGCTGCAGAGCGCAGAGGGCGAGGCAATGGTGCACGAGTACTACGATGTAGCGCCTTCCATTGTAAAGCATATCGGAAAGCGGGCAGATGCGGACAAGATCTATGAAGGGATCTGGCAGCAATACTTATCACCCTGCATACGCCTGATCGAGTCTGGTCAAAATGAGGAATGTGTGGATTTGTACAAGCATATGGTATATGAGTTGAAGGATTTATATTTTCACTAAATAAAAATAAAATCGGAGGGAAATCATATGAATAAGGTATTATTTGCAGCATCAGAGTGTGTGCCGTTTATCAAAACCGGAGGTCTGGCAGATGTATGTGGTGCACTGCCGAAAGAGTTTGACAAGCGGTATTGGGATATCCGTGTGGTACTCCCGTTTTACAGCTGCATTCCGGAACATTTGCGCAATCAGTGTGAGTATGTGACGCACTTTTACATGGGTACAGGCTCCTATATCCCCAGCAAATATGTCGGTGTGTTCCAGTGTGAGCTGGATGGCATCAAGTACTACTTTATCGACAATCAGGAGTATTTCAACTGCGTGGTTCCTTACGGCGATATTCGTTATGATATCGAGAAATTTGTATTCTTTGACAAAGCAGTACTCTCCATGCTCAAGCTGATCAATTTCCAGCCGAACATCATTCACTGCCATGACTGGCAGACCGGTTTTATTCCGGTGTACTTAAAGACCGAATTTCAGGCTGACATGTTCTATTGGGGCATGAAGTCCATTATGACGATCCACAATCTGAAGTTCCAGGGCGTCTGGGATAAAAAGACGATGATGGGCCTGACCGGTTTCCCGGCAGAGCTGTTCACACCGGATAAGCTGGAGTTCAACAAAGATGCCAATATGTTAAAGGGCGGTCTTGTTTATGCAGACTATGTGACAACTGTCAGCGACACCTATGCGGGTGAGATTCAGACGCCTTACTACGGTGAGGGGTTGGATGGTCTGCTCCGGGCACGTCACTTTGATATGCAGGGTATCGTAAACGGTATTGATTACAGTGTTTACAACCCGGCCATTGATCCAAAGATCTATGTTAACTATGACGCGTCAACGTTCCGTAAGAAGAAAGCGATGAATAAGGAACGTCTGCAGCAGGATCTCGGACTTGCAGTTGATAAGAAGAAATTCATGATCGGTCTGATCTCCAGACTGACCGACCAGAAGGGACTGGACCTGATCAATTACGTGATCGACCGCATCGTGGACGATTACACGCAGTTGGTTGTGATCGGAACCGGCGAGCCTCAGTATGAGAACATGTTCCGTCATTATGCATGGAAGTATGGTGATCGCATTTCCGCAAATATCTGCTACAGCGATGATCTGGCTCACAAGCTCTATGCAGCAGCAGACGCGTTCCTGATGCCGTCACGCTTTGAACCCTGCGGACTGACACAGCTGATCTCTTTCCGCTACGGTACGGTGCCGATCGTTCGTGCGACCGGCGGTCTGCGTGATACGGTACAGCCTTACAATGAGTATGAGCATACCGGTGACGGATTCTCCTTCACAAATTACAATGGCGAGGAGATGCTGGGCATCATCAATTATGCAAAGCATATTTACTTCGACTTTAAGAAGGACTGGAACAAGATGATTGACCGCGGTATGGCAAACGATTACTCATGGAATTCTTCAAAATATAAATACGAAAACCTGTACAATTATCTGATCGGATAAGCATACAAAAGTCCACCGGTGCAGTCGGGTACCGGTGGACTTTTTTGTCCGTGCATCAAAAAACGGGAATATACTTGCAGAGATCTTGTAATAGGAATTGTTCAAACCGGGCATACTTGTAAAAATATCAGTATGTGCAAGGAGGGCAATACCATGAGTGAGCCTAAGCAGATGGGTGATGGGGCAAACGAAACGGAAGAGAAGGATGAGATCAAAGAATACGGAATGGCAGACCTTGATGATCCGGTACGGAAGCACCGGATCCATTTAATGACGATCATTGGGGAAATCGAGGGGCATGATGTGCTTCCGAATACGAGTAAGGCGACAAAGTACGAGCATGTGCTTCCGAAACTGGCGGAGATCGAAGAAAATCATGATGTGGACGGACTGCTCCTTCTTTTGAACACGATGGGTGGAGATGTAGAATCCGGACTGGCAATTGCTGAGATGGTTGCATCCATGTCCAAACCGAGTGTGTCGCTGGTGCTGGGAGGAAGTCATTCCATCGGTGTGCCGCTGGCGGTATCGACAGATTATTCGTTCATTGTACCAACCGGGACTATGGTCATTCATCCGGTGCGTTTAAACGGCCTGACCATCGGAGCACCCCAGACCTATGACTACTTTCAGCAGATCCAGGACCGTATCACAGGCTTTGTATCCGGTCACTGTCGGATCGAACAAAAACGACTGGAGGAACTGATGCTCAATACGGGGATGCTGACGAAGGATCTCGGCACCGTTCTTGTGGGCAAACAGACCGTGGAAGAAGGGCTGATCGACGAAGTGGGAGGCATCTGTCAGGCACTGGAAAAGCTGCATGAGCTGATCGATGAGGCCGGGGCGAAAGACCTGTAAAATAACTTTTTGATGACATTTATGCCCGAATATGCTAATATATAAAAATGTATGGTTAGCTATCAAAAAGGAGGCAGGGAATGTCATTATTAGAAGCAATTCTGATGGGTATCATTCAAGGTGTGACGGAGTTTTTGCCTGTGAGCAGTTCCGGACATCTGGCGCTTTTTAAGATCTTTTTCGGCGTGGAGGATGTGGGACTGCTGTTCGATGTGATCCTTCATCTCGGTACATTGATCGCGATCTTTGCGGTCTACTATAAAGATATATGGAAGATGGTCAAAGAGGGCTTTGCCATTATTGCTGATGTCTGCAGGAATATCGGTATCTTCTTTTCAAATCTTACAAATAAGAAAAAAGGCGGTTATCACCATGTGGTGTGCAATGGCTACCGGAAGTTTGTGATGCTTGTGATCGTATCTACGATCCCGACCGGTATTATCGGTGTCCTGGATGCCAGTCTGGTGGAGATGGCATCAAAAATACTGATCATTCCGGGTGTCTGCCTGATCATCACAAGCATGCTGCTTCTGCTGGCGGATCACTGCAAGGGTGGGGATAAGATGCCGAAGCAGGTGACCTATTCCAATGCGTTTATCATCGGTATTGCACAGGGCGTGGCAACGATGCCCGGTCTGTCTCGTTCCGGAACGACGATCGCTGCATGTCTGCTCAGCGGTTTCAACCGCAAATTTGCAGTCAAATATTCATTTATCATGTCCATACCCGCTGTACTCGGTTCACTTGTGTTTGAACTTTCGGATCTTGCGAGTATGTCATTTACAAGCATGGAGCTGATCAATTATCTGATTGGAATGGTAGTGGCGGCAGTTGTGGGATATATCTGCATCAAGGCGATGCTCTATGTGGTGCGACAGAAAAAATTTACCGGATTTGCGATCTATTGCTTTATTATAGGCGCAATTTCCATAGGTGTGTATTTTTATCAGGTGTAGCGGATGCCGCCTGAAGTAGTGAAGGAGTAATCAGAATGTCCGGTCAGAATCAGAAAAATCGGAAAAATCAGAAGAAAACTGCGACCAGCAGCAGAAACAGCAGAACTGCAGCAAAAAATACAAGACCAAATACTGTAGAGAATGACAGTGTTTATCAGGAGGTTATTTTGTGGGTGATGCTGGCAGTGTCGATCATTTTGTTTGTCAGCAATTTTGGTATCGGTGGAAAAGTTGGCAATCTTCTGAGCAGTTTTCTCTTCGGTGTATGCGGACTGCTGGCATACATATTTCCGGTCCTGCTGTTTGTAGGAACCGTTTTTGTGCTTTCAAACGGAAAGAATCGCGTTGCAGTGATCAAGGTGATCGCTGCAGTTCTTTTTGTCTGTTTTTTATGCCTGTTTTTGGAGTTGGTGTCCGGTGCAACAGAGGATTATTCACCGGTTAATTCTTATATACACGGGATGAGTGAGCGCAACGGCGGCGGCTTTCTGGGCGGCTTGTTTGCATGGCTGATCTGTCCGAATTTCGGCAGAGTCAGTGCTTATGTGATTGATTTTATTGTCCTGATCATCACTATGGTGATCGTGACGGAACGATCTGCGTGGAAGCATGTGCAGAAGGGCGGACAGCGTGTTTATGAGTCGGCAAAAGTGAGCAATGAACGTTTGCATGAGATGCAGGTGCAGCGCAGAGAGGAACGTGCACTGCGACGGATGGAACGGAAGGTTTCCGGGGTGTCAGCCGACACAAAGCTGACACCTGATAAGAAGGCTTATGCACCCTCCGATGCATTGACTGAGATCACACCGGAAAGTTACGGACGTTTTCCAGAAAAACAGACATCTTCAGATAAATATGAGGGAGCATCGCCTTTTGATATCCCGGATGCCCCCGGAGTGATACCTGCAGCAGAACCGCAGGTGACCGCAAAACATCAGGTGAATCTGCAACCGGTGACAGAACCGTTGCCGGTGCAGGAAGAAAAAGAAGCATTTCCTGTATTTTCACCGGAGCTTCAAAAGCTTTTTGCACAGGAGGAGCCGGAAGAAGCGCCTGTGTCGCTTCCGGAGGTGCTTCCACCGTCTGAAGCCTTTACAGAATCCGGTTTTGATCAGATGATTATTCCGGAACCGGAAGCGGAATTTCAGTCACAGCCTGATCCGGCACCTGCCCCGAAGCCCGAGACACGCAAAGTACAGGGGGGAAGCTCCGGCGGTGCGTCGTCTTCAGCGCCGGTACACAATCCAAAGATGAATGCAGCGGAGGCGGAAAATGAGGTGCAGGCGATCGCTGAGGAGATTGAGCAGCAGACGCAGGTGAAGCGTACATATGTATTTCCGCCGGTGGATCTTTTGAAAAAGGGAAATCCGCGTCAACAGGGAGACAGCAAGCAGCATCTACAGCAGACTGCATTAAAACTGCAGCAGACACTGAAAAATTTTGGCGTCAATGTGACGATCTCAAATGTGAGCTGCGGACCCACGGTTACGCGTTATGAGATACAGCCGGAGATGGGTGTCAAGGTCAGCAAGATCGTCAATCTGACCGATGACATCAAATTAAATCTGGCGGCAGCGGATATCCGTATGGAAGCGCCGATCCCCGGAAAGGCGGCGATCGGTATTGAAGTGCCTAACAAGGAAACACTTCCTGTGATGTTCCGTGACCTTGTGGAATCCGAAGAATTTAAGCAGCACCCTTCAAGTATTGCTTTTGCGGCCGGACGCGATATTGGCGGTCAGGTGATCATGGCGGATATCGCAAAAATGCCGCACCTTTTGATCGCAGGTGCGACAGGTTCCGGTAAATCTGTGTGTATCAATACGATCATTATGTCGATTCTCTATCGGGCGGATCCGGAGGATGTCAAGCTGATCCTGATCGATCCAAAGGTGGTCGAATTATCGGTTTATAACGGAATCCCGCATCTGTTCATCCCGGTGGTGACGGACCCGAAGAAGGCTGCGGGAGCCTTGAATTGGGCAGTCGCAGAGATGACGGAGCGCTACCAGAAATTTGCCACGTACGGTGTGCGTGATCTGAAGGGATACAATGCAAAGGTGGAGAGCATTTCGGATATCAACGATCCGGACAAGCCGAAAAAGCTGCCCCAGATCGTCATTATCGTAGACGAGCTTGCAGACTTGATGATGGTGGCTCCGGGAGATGTGGAGGATGCGATCTGTCGTCTGGCACAGTTGGCACGTGCATGCGGTATTCATCTGATCATCGCGACACAGCGTCCTTCGGTGAATGTCATTACAGGTCTGATCAAGGCGAATATGCCCAGCCGTATCGCTTTTTCTGTGACTTCCGGTGTGGATTCCCGGACGATCCTGGATATGGTCGGTGCGGAAAAGCTGCTGGGAAAAGGAGATTGTCTCTACTATCCGCAGGGTCTGAATAAGCCGCTTCGTGTTCAGGGTGCCTTTGTCTCTGACCAGGAAGTGGCAAACGTGGTGGACTTTATTAAGGAAAGTTACGGACAGGCGACCTATGACAACTCCATCGAGGAGAAGATGAACAAGATATCTGAAAGTACCGGCAGTATGAGCGCAAGCGGCGCATCTGCGGCCGGTGGAGATTCAGACGGCAGAGATGCCTACTTTGTGGATGCAGCCAAGCTTTTGATGGATAAGGATAAGGCTTCTATCGGTATGCTGCAGCGTTATTTTAAGATTGGCTTTAATCGTGCGGCGCGCATTATGGACCAGCTGGAGGAGGCAGGCGTTGTCGGACCTGAGGAAGGTACGAAACCCCGTCAGATCCTGATGAATCCGGAGACATTTGATGCGCTGTTGGAGGATGGCTCTTTTTAGTGGGATTGGAACATATCAAAAAACATTTGGAGGATAAACAGATGACACAATTGATTGATGGCAAGAAGATTTCACAGGAAATCAAGGATGAGTTGAAGGAAAAAGTCGCAGAGCTGAAGGAACAGGGCATCGAGGGTGCTTTGGCAGTCATTCAGGTGGGAAGTGATCCTGCTTCATCTGTCTATGTGCGCAACAAAAAGAGAGCGTGCGAGTATATCGGTATCCGTTCCGAGAGCTATGAATTGCCGGAAGAAACTACGGAGGAAGAACTGCTGACACTGATCGAAAAGCTGAATAAAGATCCGAAGATCAACGGAATCCTTTGCCAGTTACCGGTTCCGGCGCACATGGATGAGAACAAGATCATCCGCACGATCGCTCCGGAAAAGGATGTGGATGGATTTCACACACAGAATGTCGGCGCACTTGTGGTGGGCCAGCAGGGGTTCGTGTCCTGCACACCGGCAGGTGTCATCCAGCTTTTAAAACGCTCGGGAATTGAGATCGCAGGAAAGAATTGTGTAGTTGTGGGAAGAAGCAATATTGTCGGGAAACCGATGGCGCTTCTGATGCTCAGAGAGAATGCGACAGTGACGATCTGCCATTCGCGTACGGCAGATCTGAAGGCTGTGTGCAAACAGGCAGATATTCTGATCGTGGCGGTGGGCAAGCCGAAAATGATCACTGCGGAGTATGTGAAAGAGGGTGCGACAGTCATTGATGTCGGCATTCACAGACAGGAGGATGGCAAACTCTGCGGAGATGTGGATTTTGAACAGGTTGAGCCGGTTGCCGGTGCGATCACGCCGGTTCCCGGAGGCGTCGGACCGATGACGATCGCGATGCTGATGAATAACTGTGTGGAAGCTATGACAAGATAAGCGAGAGGGAAGCCATGAAGTGTGCGAAATGCGGTGAGGAAATAAAATCAGGAAATCTGTATTGCTCCAATTGCGGAGCAGAGGTACAGATCGTCTCTGCTTATAACGTGATGGAAGACGAGTTTTTTTTGGATTTCCAGAATCAGGAGGTGGGGCAGACATCGCTGCGGAGTGTGACAGATAACAGAAATGCCCTGCAGAAAAAAAATCTTTATCTCTGTATTCTCACTGCAATCGTCGGTTTCCTGGTACTTCTTGTGATCGCATTTCTCGTGAAGATGCATGTGGAACGTGAGGGAAATGAGCAAACTCTGGGGGATTATGCTCAATTTGTACAGGCTTTGGCTGATTCGAATGATAAAAAGGCTATGACTTGTCTGGAGCAGAGCCTGTCTGAGGATCCGGACCAGTTGTCAGACCGGTTCTGGATGGCATGGTTGTATGGAAAACAGGGGAAACGTGAGGATCAGGCCGATATGCTGAAACAGATCCTTGCAATAGATGACGAAAATATATATGCCTGCAGGGAACTGATCCGCGTCTATGTGGAAGACGGTGAGTTTGAAAAACTGCATGAGTTTTATGAGTTGTGTGCCGGAAGCAGACTGACTGGCCTGTTTGCCGATTATCTGGTGGAAGCTCCTGTGATCGAATTGCCGGCAGAACCGATGCGCGAGGGCGATCTTCTGACAATTACTGCTGCAGATGGACTCAATGTGTACTACACACTGGACGGGTCGTCACCGATCACAAACGGCACGCTTTACTATGCGCCGATCCGGCTTACTGCAGGAACGTATACATTACAGGCATCCGCATGTAATGAGGAAGGTTATTACAGCACAATCGTCACGCAGGAAATAACGGTGGAAAGGCATTATCAGCTCGGCATGCCACGAGTCACACCGGACAGTGGTGAGTATCTGATTCCTCAGACCATTTATGTCAATGTGCCCGAGGGCTGCAGTGCATATTACACATGGAATGGATCGAATCCCACAACGGCCTCGAGGAAATACAATGGCGGAATATCCATGCCGGAAGGAAATAATGTTCTGTCAGTTATACTCGTGGATGAGTATGGGAATGTCAGCAGTGTTCAGAGGGTCAACTACATTTATATGCCTCAGTAAAAACAAATACAGAAAAAGAGATGTATTCTCTGCTCGATTGCCCTCTGCCTCGTCAGGCTCGGTCGGGCAAAATCGCATAGAATACATCTCTTTTTTATTTTCATTAATTACAGTGTAATCATTCTTCTATAAATTCAATATAGTCTTTGTCCATTTTCTTAATTCGTGCCAGTGAATACACATCAATACCCTGTGAGGTTAATTTTTCACGACCGGGCTGGAAGGATTTTTCGATTAAGATTCCGATGCCGGCGATTGTGGCATGCGCTTTTCGGATCAACCGAAGTGCACCGGTAGCTGCCTCGCCGTTTGCCAGGAAATCGTCGACGATGAGTACATGGTCGTCTGCCGTAATATATTTGCTGGAGAGTGTCAGCTCATAGCTTGTTCCCTTTGTATAAGATGTGACGATCGTCTGATACAGGTCACTGTTAAGTGTCTTGGAAGGCTGCTTTTTTAAAATGATCATCGGAACACCAAGTGTCATTGCACAGGTCAGGGCGGGCGCAATGCCGGAGCTCTCAATCGTTGCAACTTTGGTGACACCCTTGTCTTTAAAATGGGAAGCGAGCTCTTTGCCAAGCTCCATCATCAGTGCAGGATCAACCTGATGGTTGATGAAGCTGTCGACTCTCAAAATGTTTTCATTGACAGCGATGCCGTCACTGAGAATTTTGTCTTCAAGTAATTTCATAGTATCCACCTCGCAGAAATATTTATAAAGAAAGTATACCACATTTTTGCGCTGAGACAATGAAATATTTGTATGAAATGAAAGGTTTTTGTATAGGATGATACAAAGGCTTTTGGCAGGTGAAATTATGCACAAGCACAAGCTGTGGAAAAAGATCATAACAGTTGTTGTGAGTACCGTACTCTTGCTGAACATAAATGTTGTGTGGGCAGAAGCAGAGGAGATGATCAGCGAACCGGGACAATTGTATGCGTTGTCCGCATGTCTGATGGATGCGGACAGTGGGCGTGTATTATATGAAAAGGAGGGAAATGTGCACCGTGCAAACGCAAGTACGACTAAGATCATGACATTGATTCTGACGCTGGAGCGATCTGACCTTGACGAGAAAGTTACAGTTTCCGAGCGGGCGGCATGCCAGCCGGATGTGCAGCTAAACATGAACAGCGGAGAGGAATATCGTCTGGAGGACTTGTGTTATTCCTTGATGCTGGAATCACACAATGATTCTGCAGTGGCGATCGCGGAGCATGTTGGCGGAAGTGTGGAAAAATTTGCGTTGCTCATGAACGAAAAAGCGGAAGAACTGGGCTGCGAGCAAACATATTTTATTACGCCAAACGGGCTGGATGAGTCGGATGATACGAATTTTCACGGAACAAGCGCGATCGATCTGGCGAAGATCATGTCGTACTGTATCATGTGCTCACCAAAAGCGGAGGAGTTTCTAAAGATCACACGGACACAGAGCTATACCTTTCAGGATCTGTCAGGGAAGCGAAGCTTTTCCTGCCAGAACCACAATACATTTTTGCAGATGATGGATGGTGCATTGTCTGGAAAGACCGGATTTACTGCTGATGCCGGTTATTGCTATGTGGGAGCGCTGGAGCAGGACGGACGTACCTTTGTAGTGGCACTTTTGGGGTGTGGCTGGCCCAATAATAAGACCTATAAATGGAAAGATTGTAAAATCCTGTTTTCCTATGGGATCGAAAATTATGAATACCGGACATTCATGCAGCCGCTCGGAAGTTGGGAATATGCTGTGGCTGGTGGGTCTGCTGAAAGCGGTGATCCGTATGAACTTCCGGTGGTGCGACTGGAGGAAGAAAATCATGAGCCGATCCGTCTGCTTTTGCGATCAGACGAACAATTCGAATGTGAGGAGCATCTGGATTTTAAGGCGGAAGCACCGGTAGCGCTGGGACAGGAATGCGGAGAGGTGCGTTATTATCTGAAAAAAGCAGACGGATCCAGACAGTTGTTGTATTGTGCAGGGATCTATGCAGGAAACGGAGTGGATGCAAAAAACATGGCATATTATATGCGATTTGTACTGAAATCTTTTTTTAATTAATAGTTGCTAAATTTTTAACAATTTCTATTGAAAAAGAATTGGAAAACCTATATACTTATTATAGCGAAATTTTTGCTTTCTAAAAATTTAAGCACTAAAATATATACGGAGGTAGAAAGAATGAGTAATGGTAATGATAATTTGGCAATGCAGCGCATAGCCGGATTAGTCGACGAGAACAGTTTTATGGAAATCGGCTCGCTTGTTACTGCAAGAAGCACAGATTTCGACCTGTCAAGCACAGATACTCCTTCGGACGGCGTTGTCATCGGACACGGACTGATCGATGGAAACCTTGTATTTGTGTACAGTCAGGACGCAGGAGTACTTGGTGGTACGATCGGAGAGATGCATGCGAAGAAGATTGCAGGTCTGTATGACATGGCAGTTAAGATGGGTGCACCGATCATTGGTCTGATCGACTGCGCAGGTATGAGACTGCAGGAGTCCGTTGACGCACTGGAGGCAGTCGGAACCTTGTACGCAAAACAGGTGGCAGCATCCGGCGTAGTTCCCCAGATCACGGCAGTGTTCGGAACCTGTGGCGGCGGCATGGCAGTTGTATCTGCTCTTTCAGATTTTACATTCGCAGAGGCAGACAAGGCAAAGATCTTTGTAAACTCTCCGAATGCGATCCCCGGAAATAATGCGAACAAGTGTGATACAGCATCTGCAGCTTTCCAGAGCGAGGAGGCAGGCACGATTGACGGTGTCGGCACTGCAGATGAGATCTTTGCGCAGATCCGCGAACTGGTTGCAATGCTTCCCGGAAACAATGCACAGGCCGGTGTTGTGGATGACTGCGGTGACGATCTGAACCGTGCATGCGCAAGTCTGGACGTGATGAAGGGCGATCCCAGATATGTGCTCAGCGAGATCTCAGACGGACATGTGTTCGTAGAAACAAAGGCAGCATATGCAAAGGAAATGGTGACCGGATTCATCAAGTTGAACGGTATGACCATCGGAGCAGTTGCAAATGCAACTGAGCTCTATGTAGACGGTGAGAAGGCGGAGGATTTTGAGGCAAGCCTGACTACAAGAGGATGTAATAAGGCTGCTGATTTTATCGCATTCTGTGATGCCTTTGAAATCCCTGTTGTTTCCTTCACAAATGCGACAGGCTTCAAGGCATGCATGTGTTCTGAGAAGAATCTTGCAAAGGCATTGGCACGTCTGACTTACGCATTTGCAAATGCAACTGTTCCCAAGGTGAACGTGATCGCAGACAAGGCTTACGGAAGCGCATACGCAGTAATGAACTCCAAGGCACTTGGTGCAGATCTGGTATATGCATGGCCGGATGCAAAGGTTGGCATGATGGATGCAAATCTTGCAGCTAAGATCATGTATGCAGACGCATCTGCTGATGTGATCGCAGAGAAGGCGAAGGAATATGATGCACTTCAGGGTGATGTTAAGACTGCAGCAAGACGTGGTTATGTAGACCGTATTGTCGATTATGCGGATACCAGAAAGTATCTGGTTGCAGCATTTGAGATGCTATTTACAAAAAATGTAGAGCAGCCCTATAAGAAACACGGTGCAAAATAAGAAAGGTGAAGATTATGACGAAGATGAAGAAAAAATTATTATTGATCGTCAGTCTGTGCCTGATTGCCGTAGGAGTGTTCGGATGTGGCAGCGATGCAAATGCCACCTACAACGGATACACTGCTGACCAGCTTTCAGCAAATAACACCGGAATCCTTGATGAACTGATGGGTATGAGCGATGATGATCTCCTCATGTATCAGTCTTACGGAGATCAGATGGATTCGGCTACCATGAAAGTGATCAAAAACTGGTCTGAGGTGAAAGATGAGGTCGGAGATTTTATTGATTACGGCGAGGTTGTAGTGACTCAGGCGAACGGAACTACCACGGTAGAGCAGACGGCGAACTTTACCGGTCGTGATGTCAAGGTGACATTCGTGTATGATAAGGATATGAATGTTGAGGATATCAATCTTGACAGAGTTTATTCCATTGGTGAGACAATGACAAAAGCGGCCATGAATACGGCAATGGGTATGGGAACCGTATTCGTGATGCTGATCATCATCAGTTTGATCATTTCCTGCTTTTCTCTGGTCAACAAGGCTCAGAAAAAGGCCGAGGATAAAAAGGCGGCAAATGCACCTGCACCCGTGGCACCTGCAGCGGCTCCCGTTGCGGCTGCTTCCCAGACTGATGATCTTGAGCTTGTGGCGGTCATTTCAGCAGCGATCGCAGCAGCTACCGGTTCATCAACCGACGATTTTGTAGTTCGTTCAATTAAGAGAAGATAAGATATTCAGGAGGAATCAAATCATGAAAAATTATACAATTACAGTAAACGGTAATGTTTATGATGTGACAGTTGAAGAGGGTGGCGCAGGCGCTCCCGCAGCAAGACCCGTAGCAGCAGCTCCGAAGGCAGCACCTGCAGCAGCTCCGAAAGCAGCAGCACCCGCAGGCGGCACAGGTTCCGTAAAGCTTGAGGCAAAGGCTGCCGGAAAGGTATTTGCAGTAGAGGCATCTGTCGGACAGGCAGTGAAGAAGGGTGATACGGTTGTAGTCTTAGAGGTTATGAAGATGGAGACTCCTGTTGTCGCAGAGACAGACGGAACCATCGCAAGTATTGACGTTGCTAAGGGCGACAGCGTAGAGGTTGGAACTGTATTAGCAACCATGAATTAGTCGAATAGGAGGTCTCGTATGAGTTACGTTGTAGAAACACTGAGTAATCTCATTCATCAGACTGCCTTCTTCAATCTGACTGTAGGAAACTATTTGATGATTGCAGTTGCCTGCTTCTTCCTGTATCTCGCGATCAAGAAGGAGTACGAGCCGCTTTTGCTTCTGCCGATCGCATTCGGTATGCTGCTCGTAAACATTTACCCGGATATTATGATCCATCCGGAAGATGCAAGCAATGGCGTAGGTGGATTACTCTATTATTTTTATCAGTTAGACGAGTGGTCAATTCTGCCGTCCCTAATCTTTATGGGTGTCGGCGCTATGACTGACTTTGGACCGCTGATTGCGAATCCGATCAGCTTCCTTTTAGGTGCGGCAGCACAGTTTGGAATATACATGGCATATTTTATGGCTATCTTTATGGGATTCAACGACAAAGCAGCCGCTGCGATCTCCATCATCGGTGGAGCAGACGGTCCGACATCGATCTTCCTTGCCGGTAAGCTCGGGCAGACGGGGCTTATGGGCCCGATTGCGGTGGCAGCGTATTCTTACATGGCGCTCGTTCCCATTATACAGCCGCCCATTATGAAGGCGCTTACCACAAAGAAAGAGCGTCAGATCAAGATGGAAAATCTGCGTCCGGTTACCAAACTGGAGAAGATCCTGTTCCCCATCGTAGTTACTATCGTTGTATGTATGGTACTTCCTACAACAGCTCCGTTAGTAGGTATGTTAATGCTTGGTAATCTGTTCCGTGAGTCCGGCGTTGTCCGCCAGCTTCAGGAGACAGCATCCAATGCGCTGATGTATATCGTCGTTATTTTACTTGGTACTTCCGTTGGTGCAACTACAAGTGCAGAGGCATTCTTAAATGTCAGCACTTTAAAGATCGTTGCGCTTGGACTGATCGCATTTGCAGTCGGTACAGCATCCGGTGTTCTGATCGGTAAACTGTTATGCTGGATCACAAAGGGCAAGATCAATCCGCTCATCGGATCTGCCGGTGTATCAGCCGTACCTATGGCAGCACGTGTATCCCAGAAGGTCGGAGCAGAAGAAGATCCTACCAACTTCCTGCTGATGCACGCAATGGGACCGAACGTTGCCGGTGTTATCGGTACTGCAGTCGCAGCCGGAACATTTATGGCTATTTTCGGAATCTAATATAAAAGGAGGAAAACGAAACGATGTCAGAAAAGAAACCGTTAAAAATAACAGAGACCGTCTTGCGTGATGCACATCAGTCTCTGATTGCTACAAGAATGACTACCGAGCAGATGCTTCCTATTATCGACAAGATGGATAAGGTCGGCTATCATGCTGTAGAGTGTTGGGGTGGAGCTACTTTTGATGCCTCCCTTCGCTTCTTAAAAGAAGATCCGTGGGATCGTCTGCGCAAGTTAAGAGCAGGCTTTAAAAATACCAAGTTACAGATGCTGTTCCGTGGACAGAACATTTTAGGTTATCGTCCGTATGCGGATGATGTAGTAGAGTACTTCGTACAGAAGTCTATTGCAAACGGTATCGATATCATCCGTATTTTTGATTGCTTAAATGATCTTAGAAACCTGCAGACCGCAGTTACTGCTACCAATAAAGAGGGCGGACATGCACAGGTCGCTTTAAGTTATACGTTAGGTGATGCTTACACTCTGGAGTATTGGACAGAGATGGCCAAGAAGGTAGAGGACATGGGTGCAAATTCTCTGTGTATCAAGGATATGGCAGGTTTGCTGACTCCTTATAAGGCAGAGGAACTGGTGAAAGCTCTGAAAGAGACAGTTGATATTCCGATCGAGCTTCATACACATTATACTTCCGGCGTTGCTTCCATGACTTACATGAAGGCTGTTGAGGCAGGATGTGATATCATTGATACCGCAATGTCTCCCTTCGCTCTGGGAACAAGCCAGCCTGCAACTGAAGTTATGGCAGAGGCATTCAAGGGCACTGTTTATGATCCCGGATTCGACCAGATGCTCTTAAAGGAGATCGCAGATTACTTCCGTCCGATGCGTGAGGAGGCGATCAAGAGCGGACTTTTGAATCCGAAGGTGCTCGGTGTAGACATCCAGACTTTACTGTACCAGGTTCCCGGCGGAATGCTTTCTAACATGGTATCACAGTTAAAAGAGCAGAATGCAGAGGATAAGTATATGGAAGTGCTTGAGGAGATCCCCAGAGTTCGTAAGGATCTTGGTGAACCGCCGCTTGTTACACCTTCTTCACAGATCGTCGGTACACAGGCTGTATTCAATGTGCTGATGGGCGAGCGCTATAAAGTCGCTACAAAGGAGACTAAGGATGTACTGCTTGGCAAGTATGGTCAGACTGTAAAGCCATTTAATCCTGAAGTTGTTGATAAGGTTCTGGGAGAGGACAAGAAGAATGCGATCACCTGCCGCTATGCGGATCTCTTAGAGCCTGAGTTAGATAAGATCGAGGCTGAGATGAAGCAGTGGAAGCAGCAGGATGAGGATGTATTAACTTATGCATTATTCCCTCAGGTTGCAACCGAGTTCTTCAAATATCGTCAGGCACAGCAGACAAAGGTTGACCCTGCTGTGGCAGACGAGAAAAACAAAGCATATCCGGTTTAAACCGGTATCATCATGAATAAAAAAGGCTGCTACAAAAGAATGACAACAAAAACCACTTCCCATGTTGATTCATTCCGGCGTAGCAGCCTTTTTTAATTACAATAACGCTTGACGAAAAAAACAAAAGGGGGTAGCATAGAGGTATCGGTGTCTCGCCGGTAAAGTGTTACAAAATAACTTTTGGGAGGATGTTTATGAGAATTAATAAGAGTAAAAAAAGGAGTGCCTTATTGATGGCGCTGCTTTTAACCGCATCTATTCTTTGGGGGTCTGCCTGGAATGTTCAGAGCGTACAGGCAGCTACAAGCAATTATTATATAAAGATCAATAAGGGAACGAACGTAGTAACGGTCTATAAACAGGATGGAACGCCCTACACGGCGTTTACATGTTCAACCGGTTATGCGACACCGGTCGGCACTTTCCACACGATGGCAAAATATCGTTGGTGGACACTGGACGGTCCAAGCTATGGGCAGTACTGTACACGTATTACGGGATCGATCCTGTTTCACTCTGTCTGGTATTATCAGCAGACGAAAAACAGTCAGTCTTATACGCAGTACAACAAGCTCGGAACGACAGCTTCTCATGGTTGCTGCAGACTGACAGTGGCAGCCGCCAAGTGGATCTATGATAATTGTCCGGTTGGAACGAAGGTGGTTATTTTTAACGGTTCTTCAAAGGACGATCCGCTTGGAAAACCTAGTACGATCAAGGTAAAAGGATACAGTGGATGGGATCCGACAGATCCGGATAAGGATAATCCGTATAAAACAAAATCCACAAAGCCGGTGATCTCTGTATCGAAAAAAACGATTGCATATGGTTCTAAATTAGGTGATGGAAACATGACCTGTAAAGATTCCGGCGGATTTGATATTACAGACTGGGTAAAGATGACGGGAAAGGTCAACACCAAAAAGGTTGGAAGCTATACGGTGAAATATTCCGTCATTGATTCCTTTGGACGGACCGCCACAAAGAAAGTAACTTATAAGGTTGTTGATAATAAAGCGGCGACACTTACCGGAGTGAAGTCAACAGCTACCGTAGCATGCGGAGATACACGGAATATGCTTGCCGGCTTAAAGGCAAAGGATGCCGCCGGGGTGAATCTGACAAGTAAAATTGCTACATATGTGAAAGAACCCGGAAGTGACAGTTATGTAAAATGTAAAGATAAAAACTATACATTTACAATGGCCGGAACCTATTATGTCAAGTACATCGTTAAGAATCCGAACAATGGTATAAAAACCACAAAGAAACAGACAATAACTGTTATTGACAATGGTGTTCCGACACTCACATGCAAAAATAATTGGGAAGACATCTGCCCTGCTGCAAGTACGCGTACACTTTACTGGGATATTATGATGATGGATGTGACCGCATTGCTTCCGAGCGGTGAGGATATTTCCGAATCAGTTCAGATTACGATCACAGCGCCGGACGGAAGCTCGGCAACGATCGTTCAGGGAGAGTGTTACACGTTCAGCGAGAACGGCACTTATACGCTGACTTATAAAGTAACAAATCCGAATTCCGGAAAGTCGACGGAACAGAAGAGAGCGCTGATATTTGCGGATGAGACACAGGCGGAGGTTGTTTCAAATGAGTAATACAAATGAGCTGACGAACCGCATCAACCAGGCGTACGGCAGCATGAGCAAGGGGCAGAAGCTCCTTGCTACCTATATTACAGACAATTATGACAAGGCTGTTTTTCTAACGGCTGCAAAGCTGGGTGAGGTTGTGGGCGTCAGCGAATCTACTGTTGTGCGCTTCGCATCCCACCTGGGCTATAAAGGTTATCCTGAGTTCCAGAAAGCGCTTGAGGAAATGGTCCGTAATAAGCTGAATTCCATTCAGCGCATGGAGGTCACTTACGGCAGGATCTCCCAGTCGCAGATTCTAGAGACGGTTTTACAGGCAGATGCGGAGAAGATCAAATATACGCTGGAAAACATTGATCAGAATGCATTTGAGATGGCGGTTGACACGATCCTGAAAGCAAAAACGATCTATATCGTTGGGATCCGCAGCTGTGCGCCGCTGGCCAGTTTCCTTGCGTTTTATCTGAATCTGATGTTTGACCATGTGGTGCAGCTGAATACAAACAATTCCAGTGAGCTGTTTGAGCAGATGGTGCGTATCAATAATGAGGATGTGATCATCGGTATCAGTTTTCCGCGTTATTCGATGCGCACGTTAAAAGCAATGGAATTTGCCAATAATCGTAATGCAAAGGTGATCACACTGACTGACAGCGTCCATTCACCGATGAACCTGTATTCCTCTTGCAATCTGATTGCCAGCAGTGATATGGCATCCATCGTGGATTCACTTGTCGCACCACTCAGTGTGATCAATGCCTTGATCGTGGCGCTGTGCATGAAAAAACGCGGTGAAGTTGTAAAAACGCTGGAAGAACTGGAAAATATCTGGGATGAGTACCAGGTTTATGAGAGTGACGAGATCAACTATATTGATGACTCTTTGAAAATGCGATATGCAAAATTAGGAGATGAAGATGCGTGAGCTTGAACTGATCGTGGTCGGTGCCGGAGCCGCCGGGATGATGGCGGCAATCTCGGCAGCGGAAAACGGTATTCCGGGCACAAAGATCCTTGTGTTGGAGCGCAACGAAAAACCCGGTAAGAAAATCTATATCACCGGAAAAGGAAGATGTAATCTGACAAATGCCTGCGATATGGAGGAACTGTTTTTGAATGTTCCCCGGCAGGCAAAGTTTTTATATAGTGCTTTTTATACCTTCAGCAATGAGCAGGTGATCGAATTTTTTGAACGTGCAGGTATGAAAACGAAAGTGGAACGTGGAAACCGTGTGTTTCCGGTATCTGATCATGCGTCGGATGTGATCGGTGCACTGAAGCGGATGATGGACCGACTGGATATTCAAGTGGAATATCATGCACGTGTCCGGCAGATACTTACAGGAGAAGGTGTAGTCAGCGGTGTGCGGCTGGAGGATGGCAGAACATTTCATGCCGGACAGGTACTGATCGCAACCGGCGGAAAGTCTTATCCCACCACCGGATCCAGCGGGGATGGATACACACTTGCACAGTCACTGGGACATACTGTTACGGAACTCCGTCCGTCATTGGTGCCTTTTACCGTGGCAGAGGAGGATGTGATCCATATGCAGGGTCTGGCTCCCAAAAATGTGCGTGTACAGATCATTGATCCTGCACACCCGAAAAAAGTGTTGTTTGAAGATTTCGGAGAAATGCTTTTCACTCATTTCGGAGTGAGCGGACCGCTGATGCTTTCGGCAAGTTCTGTTGTTAATGATGAGATCGCAAAGGAAAAACTGACACTTTTGATCGACTGGAAGCCCGCAATCACTGAGGAACAGCTTGATAAGAGGATTTTAAAGGATTTTGAGGAAAATCAGAATAAACAGTATAAAAATGCATTGTCCGGTCTGGCTCCGGCAAAGCTGCTTCCGGTATTGATGAGGCGGAGCGGAATTCCGGAGGAGAAAAAGGTCAATGAGATCACGCGCGAGGAGAGAAAGATGCTGGTCCGTTGCCTGAAAGCATTTTCCGTCACGCTGACGGGACTTCGGGATTTTAATGAGGCGATCATTACGAGAGGTGGCATTTCTTTAAAAGAAGTCAATCCGTCCACTATGGAGTCAAAGCTGGTACAGGGACTGATGTTTGCGGGCGAAGTGCTGGATCTGGATGCTTTCACCGGAGGGTTTAACTTACAGATCGCATGGTCTACCGGGTATCTGGCCGGACTTTGCGCAGCAGAAAACTATAAATGATTACAAGGAGAAGATAAAATGGCATTTAACATTGCAATTGACGGACCTGCGGGAGCAGGAAAGAGTACGATCGCAAAAACATTGGCAAAGGAACTGGGGTTTGTATATGTAGATACCGGTGCGATGTACCGTGCGATGGCATATTATTTTTTACAGCAGGGGATCGATAAAGATGATGAGGCCGGAATTACAGCCGCAGTAGACGGCGCAGATGTCACGATCCGCTATGAGGAAGGTGCCCAGCAGGTGCTTTTAAATGGTGAAAATGTCACTGGAAGCCTGCGTACGGAGCAGGTCGGCAATATGGCATCCGCCACGAGCATTTATCCGGCTGTTCGTACAAAACTTGTGGCACTGCAGCAGAAGCTGGCAAAGACCACGGATGTTATCATGGATGGAAGAGACATCGGAACGTGCGTGCTTCCGGATGCACAGGTCAAGATCTATCTGACGGCAAGTGTGGAAACACGAGCAGACCGGCGGTATAAGGAATTGATCGAGAAAGGTGAGACGGCAGACCTGGCGAAGATCGCTGCAGATATTGAGGAACGGGATTATCGGGACATGCACCGTGAAATGTCACCGCTTCGTCAGGCTGAGGATGCGTTGCTTGTGGATTCTTCCGAGATGAGTATTGATGAAGTGGTGGCTGCGATCCGTGCGATTGCTGCAGAGAAGCGAGGACGGGAATGAATGTGACAGTAGCTAAGAGCGCCGGATTTTGTTTTGGCGTGAAGCGGGCGGTAGAGCTCGTATATGAACAGACAAAAAAAGAAGGACCGCTTTACACTTACGGGCCGATCATTCATAATGAGGAGGTCGTTAAGGATCTGGAAAAACGTGGCGTCCGCGTCATCGAGTCGCTGGAACAGTTGGAAGAACTGGAAAAAGGAAGAGTGATCATCCGTTCTCACGGTGTCGGAAAGTCGGTTCAGGAGCAGATCGAGGCGGCAGGATTTGAAGTGCTTGATGCGACATGTCCCTTTGTAAAGAAAATTCACCGGATCGTGGCAGAGCATTCGGAAGCCGGAGAACACATCATTATCATCGGCAATCCTACGCATCCGGAAGTAGAGGGAATCTGTGGCTGGTGTGATCCGGAGAACACGACAGTCATTGAATCCGTACAGGATGCCGAAAATTTTACGCTTTCTGAGAAAAAAAGTGTGTGTATCGTGTCCCAAACGACATATAACAACAATAAATTTAAGAATTTAGTTGAAATTATCGAGAATAAAGGTTATTATATTAGTGTATGTATTTTGAATACTATCTGTAATGCGACGGATGAACGCCAGACAGAAGCGCGGTCGCTTGCAAAAAAGTCGCAGGCAATGATCGTTGTGGGAGGCAGCCATAGCTCCAATACGCAGAAGCTATTTGAGATATGTAAGGATGAATGTAAAAATACTTACTATATACAGACACCGGAAGATTTGGATTTGACAGAACTTCGTGGACTTGACAACGTAGGTATTACTGCAGGGGCATCCACCCCAAATAATATTATTGAGGAGGTTCAAAAGTATGTCAGAGATGAGCTTTGAACAAATGCTGGAAGAGTCTTTAAAGACAATCCGACAGAATGAAATAGTGGAGGGTACGGTCATCGATGTAAAGCCGGACGAGATTGTCTTGAACATCGGATATAAGTCAGATGGAATCATCAGCCGCAGCGAGTATACCAACGAGCCCAACGTAGACCTTACCACATTAGTTTCCGTCGGAGACAAAATGGAAGCAAAAGTAAAGAGAGTAAATGACGGAGAGGGACAGGTTCTTCTTTCCTATAAAAGTCTTGCAGCAGAGAAAGGCAGCAAGCGCTTAGAGGAAGCTTTTGAGAATGGTGAAGTGCTGACTGCAAAGGTCGCACAGGTACTGACCGGAGGCTTAAGCGTGATCGTGGATGAAGCGAGAGTATTTATCCCTGCAAGTCTTGTAAGTGATACTTATGAGAAAGATCTTTCCAAGTATGAAGGACAGGATATTGAGTTCGTTATCACAGAGTTCAATCCTCGCAGACGTCGCATCATCGGTGACAGAAAGCAGTTGGTAGCAGCAAAGAAAGCAGAGCTGCAGAAAGAGCTGTTCGAGAAGATCCAGGTTGGTGATGTGATCGAAGGAACTGTTAAGAATGTAACAGATTTCGGAGCATTTATCGATCTGGGCGGAGTTGACGGTCTGCTTCACATCTCAGAGATGAGCTGGGGCAGAATCGAGAATCCCAAGAAAGTATTTAACGTTGGTGATACCGTCAAGGTATTCATTAAGGACATCAACGATACAAAGATCGCACTTTCCATGAAATTCCCTGAGGAGAACCCTTGGAACAACGCTCAGGAGAAGTTTGCAGTTGGTACTGTTCTGAAAGGAACCGTAGCACGTATGACAGATTTCGGTGCTTTCATTGAGTTGACTCCCGGAATCGATGCATTACTTCATGTGTCACAGATCGCGAAGGAGCATATCGAGAAGCCGTCTGACGTATTAAAGATCGGACAGGAGATCGAGGCAAAGGTTGTTGACTTTAATGAAGCTGATAAGAAGATCAGCCTGAGCATGAAGGCACTGCTGGCACCCGAAGAGGATGTGGCAGAGGTTGCAGAGGAAGCACCTGCAGAGGATGCTGAGTAGGATATGAATGAAATCCCTGCGGAAATATTCCGCGGGGATTTTTTACATGCAGGATGCAGTGCATTTGCTTTTGCATCGACAGAAACTCAGTTAAAGGAAAGAGCAAATATGTTAGATAACTACGAGCAGTTTAAAAAAGAAATATATGCATTAACAAAAATTGACTTAAATGCATATAAAGAAAAACAGATGCGTCGCAGGATCGATACACTGATCGGTAAAAACAAGGTGGACAGCTATGATAAATATGTCGAATTGATCAAAAAGGATAAGGAGAAGTTCGAACAGTTTGTCAATTTCCTGACGATTAATGTTTCAGAGTTTTACCGCAATCCCGAGCAGTGGAAAATACTTGATCAGGAGGTTTTTCCAAAGCTGATCGAAAAGTTCGGAAAGCGGCTCATTATTTGGAGTGCCGCATGTTCGACCGGAGATGAACCGTACTCACTTGTGATGGCACTCAGCCGTCATCTGCCGTTATCCGATATCCGGATCATTGCGACAGATATTGATAAACAGGTACTGGAGGCGGCAAAGGTAGGTCTATATAATGCAAAGAGTATTGCGTCCGTTCCGGATGATCTGAAAAAGAAGTATTTCACACAGATCGGAAGCTCTTACCAGATCGCTGAGGAGATCAAGCAGCGTGTGGAACTTCGCGAGCACAATCTGCTTCGCGATCCCTATCCGGCAAACTGCAACCTGATCGTCTGCCGAAATGTTGTGATCTATTTCACAGATGAGGCAAAGGATGAGATCTATGCGAAGTTCAACAAGGCTTTGGTTCCCGGTGGTATGCTTTTTATCGGAAGTACTGAGCAGATCATGAACTATAAGGATCTGGGATTTACGCGAAATAAATCGTTCTTCTTTGAGAAAAAGTAAAGATTTGTATTTACGGTGTGAGAAAACTCCGCAATACGTGCGTGAGATACTCCTCTAGCCGGTCAGAATGTAAAAATTCATCAGTAACAGCGACCTTCGAATAACAGGTTTCGGGGGTCGCTTTTTGTTTATGTGCTTTGTCTACATAAGTAGCGACGGATTTATGGATCGCCATATCCTCGGCAGGCAGATAATAATAATTTTTATAGTCTAAATAGTACAGACGTGCCATACCCTGATAAAGAGGGACACGTAGTCGCACATGGTCTCCGGAAGCATGCAGATAGGCACCGGTGACCGGTTGTGTGCAGGAAAGGCAGCCAGGCAGTACAGAAGGGGGTGTGAGCACGGTGATCAGTTCTTCGGCAGGATTGCCGTCCACATCCGTATAGCTTTCCACAGAAGCGGAAATGACGTGCGCAGGAGAGGAGAAGAATTCGTCATAGGCAAAAACAGCCAGCAGGTCGATCATGCCCAGTACGTCCTCATAATTGTGGAGTTTTAACAAATATGCTGCGTCTTTATCCGGGTGGCGGACATAGTTTTCGTATACTTTGATCAATTCGCCGCCGGTGTACTTGTCCTCACGGTCAATGCCGAGAAACTGTTCCACTGTTTTCTGGCGGTAATTTTGCAGCTGAAGCATATTTTTTCGGGAAACCACCTCTTTGTAGATGTCAAACAATTCAAAATCATCAAAATCCAGTGGCACAGCGCAGACCTTTGACCGTTCCAGAAGAAACGGGAGATCAAAGCTGTTGCCGTTGAAGGTAATGATCCGTTTGATGTTTGAAGCGTGCAACTCATCTGAAAAATGAGCCAGCAGAGCGGTCTCATCCTCCGGATAGTCGGCGAACAGCTGGCTTACATAAATATGATTACGGTCAATAACGGTTGCCATACCGATCAGATAGATCTGATGACGGGAACGGGAAAGACCGGTGGTCTCAATATCCAGAAATAGGTCTCCGGGTTCTATCAGTTTTGGAATGATCGGATGGATGGCATGTATCAGGCAGTTTTCTGTCCAGGTTTGCATAAGCAGCTCCTTTGTGTTTGATGTCTGACAACAGTATACACAACTTTTGTTCGTCAAAAAAGACAAAATAATAACATTTTTTTTTAATTTTTTATGACAAACTTTCTCATTGTGCTATAATTATAACAGTATGCGGCGAGCGGAAATCTGTTTTGCTGCAGGAATATTTATAAGGAAAGAGAGGTCAATTTGATGGGATTACGAACGTTTAAGGGCGGAGTTCATCCTTTCGAGGGTAAAGAGTTATCCAAAGACAAGCCGGTCGAGGAATATTTGCCCAAGGGAGATTTGGTGTTCCCCGTTTCTCAGCACATTGGAGCCCCCGCAAACCCGGTTGTTGCAGTCGGTGATACGGTGAAAAAAGGGCAGCTGATCGCTGAGGCAGGCGGATTTGTTTCAGCAAACATTTATTCATCCGTTTCCGGAACAGTCAAGGCAATTGCACTTCACCGTGTTGCTACCGGTGATATGGTCAATTCGATCGTCATCGAAAATGACGGAAACTATGAGGAAGTGGAGTATGATGCCGTAGAGGATATCACTGCGCTTTCAAAGGAAGAGATCATCGAAAGAGTAAAGAAAGCAGGAGTTGTTGGTATGGGTGGTGCAGGCTTCCCGACCCACGTGAAATTGTCTCCCAAGGACCCTGACAAAATTGATTACATCATTGCAAACTGTGCAGAGTGTGAGCCCTGTCTCTTATACACATCTGACGCTGCCGACGATATGCAGTGTG
>CALZQA010000008.1 GCA_945828315.1 uncultured bacterium
TCCAGAAACCGCTCGTTCACACGCGCAAGCACCGTCGATTCATCCTCACTGTACACGTTCATGTAATCTGCCGCGATAACGGCAGCTGCCGATGCCACACACATAAAAGCACTGACAATGACCAGACAGATCGCCACAACCTTTGCAGCGATGCTGCCTGTCAATTTTTTTGATGACCGCTCCGTACCTTCACGGATCGTTACCTCATTCTTCATAATATATTTCTTCCTCCTTCATGGGCTTCCATCTTATAGCCCCTGCCCCATACGACCTTTAAATACCTCGGTTCTGCCGGGTTATACTCGATCTTCTCCCGCAGATGCCGGATATGTACCGCCACCGTATTCTCCGTTCCGAGCGAGGCATCCTTCCACACTGCCTCGTAGATCTCCCGGGGCGAAAACACACGTCCCGGCTGCTCCATCAGCAGCTTCAGGATATCGTACTCCGTTCTGGTCAGTGAGACCGCGTCTCCGTCCAGCGTTACTTCTTTTGCCACGTCGTCCAGCTCGATGCCTCCGATCACAAAGCGCTCTTTCTTTGTGACCGTACCTCCCAGCTGCATGTAACGCCGAAGCTGCGAACGCACACGCGCCAGCAGTTCCACCGGGTTAAAAGGTTTTGTGATATAGTCATCTGCGCCCACGTTCAGTCCCAGCACCTTGTCCGTGTCTTCACTCTTTGCCGTCAGAAGGATCACCGGAACATTGCTCTTTTTCCGGATCTCGATCATGGCACTCATCCCATCCATCAAGGGCATCATCAAGTCGAGAAGCACCAGGTGGATCTCCTCACGCCCCAGAACATCCAGCGCCTCTCTGCCGTTATACGCAGAGTAAACTTGATAGCCCTCGCTCCCAAGATAGATCTCCAATGCGGACACAATGTCTTTCTCATCATCACAAACCAGAATATTGTACATTTTCTCCTCCTCAAATACCTGCAGACAAAATAAAAATCCGTTACCATAAAAACCATGATTAATCACAGTCTTATTGTAACGGATTTTTTATGAAGTTCCAATAAGGTGAATCTTTAAGTTTTTCTTAAGATTTGAAATTCAACTTTTTCAGCACATTGGGCAACTCCCCGATATCCTTGATCAGAGCATCCGCCCCGGACAGTTCCTCCCTGCTGCCATAACCGTACAGACAGCCGATAAATGCAGCATCCGCTGCCCTCGCACAGGCAAGGTCCTTTTCCCGGTCTCCGATGACCACATAAGGTGCATCGTATTGCGGTAAAATCTCTTTTATGATCTGCGTCTTTGGAGCAAAACCATAGGACTCACAGTCATAAAAACGGTCAAACCAACGCTCCATACGAAATTCTTCCCAGTGCGCTTCCCGGTAAGCAATTTTACAATTGCTGAGCACGATCATCGGATAACCATTTTGTTTGAGCAGATCAAGCGTTGATTTTGCACTTGCATACCAGCGTGCCTCATGGTCACGAACACGCGCTACCATTCCATCACCGTTTCTCTTTGCTGCCTGCTCTCTGATCTCCTCCGCCAGCTGCGGCTGGAAATCCTCCCACATCTCTTTCGCGTTGAGTCCCAGCCATCCTGCAATGCGCGCCTGCGCCAGCGGTTTTTCCTCTACATAGCCCTCCTGTGCCAGCCAATGGTAAGTATCCCGCATAACCGGCTCATAGATGTGCAATGTATCGTGGATTGTGCCGTCGTAGTCAAAGATAAGTGTCGGTTTCATTTTACAGCTGTTCCATCAGATTGACCATCTCGATGGCAGACAGTGCACAGTCATAGCCCTTGTTTCCAGACTTGCTTCCGGCGCGTGCGATGGCCTGCTCGATATTCTCAGTAGTCACGATACCGAACAGTACCGGAATACCAGTATCCAGTCCCACCTCGGCGATTCCCTTGGACACTTCATTGCACACATAATCATAGTGTGTGGTCTGTCCGCGGATGACAGCGCCCACACAGATGACAGCATCATACTTTCCAGACTGCGCCATCTTAGATGCAACAACCGGGATCTCGAACGCACCCGGAACCCATGCTGCGGTGATATTGTCTTCCTCAACGCCGTGGCGGACAAGTCCGTCCACTGCTCCACCCAGCAATTTGTTGACAATGATCTCATTGAAACGGGATGCAACGATTGCCACCTTCATCCCCTCCGGTGCTACTACTTTTCCTTCTACTACATTGATCTCTTTCATGATATTGATTCTCCTTCTTTATTTTTACATTATGATTTTCACATTCTATGGCGTGAACCGGACCTCATCCTGCCGTTGGATCACTCCTCGAATTTGATATTCTTAAAAATATGTCCCATTTTTGTCTGCTTGGTCTTCATATAAAAACGGTCGTATTTCTGCGG
Organism: uncultured bacterium; assembly: GCA_945828315.1. Classification (GTDB taxonomy): domain Bacteria; phylum Bacillota; class Clostridia; order Lachnospirales; family Lachnospiraceae; genus W0P33-017. Next base: position 2,352 of record CALZQA010000008.1, read on the forward strand.
CTCGACCTCGATTGGCACACGCTCTTTGATCTCGATGCCGAAATCTTCCAGACCATACACCTTCTCCGGGTTATTTGTCAGCAGGCGCAGCGATTTCACGCCCAGATCGGAGAGGATCTGTACACCCTCCCAGTATTCGCGCAGATCCGGCGCAAAGCCGAGGCGGATATTTGCCTCAACCGTATCCAATCCCTGCTCCTGGAGCTCGTATGCCTTGAGCTTATTGATCAGTCCGATGCCACGACCTTCCTGACGCATGTAAAGGATGATACCGCGACCTTCCTTTTCAACCATTCGCATCGCTGTCTGGAGCTGGTTACCACAGTCACAGCGCAGAGATCCGAATGTATCTCCGGTCAGACACTCGGAGTGCACACGACACAATACGTCTTCACCGTCTCCGATCTCGCCCTTTACAAGTGCCACATGATGCGCACCCGTAATGTCATTGACATATCCGTAGATCTGGAACTGTCCGTGCTCCGTCGGAAGCTTTGCACATGCCTCCCGCATCAGATGCTTTTCATAGGTCCTGCAGTAATCCTGCAGATCCTTGATGGTGATGAATGTAAGATCCAGCTCCTTCGCCAGCTGTTGCAACTCCGGTGCACGCATCATCGTTCCGTCCTCGCGCATGACCTCACAACATACGCCGCACTGCTTTAATCCTGCCAGACGCATCAGATCCACAGTTGCCTCGGTATGTCCGCCTCTTGTGAGGACGCCGCCGCTTCTCGCAACCAGCGGAAATACATGACCGGGTCTGCGAAAATCTTCCGGCCGCGTGCCTTCCTCTGTGCATTTGCGCATCGTAAAGCCCCGCTCTGCGGCAGAAATACCGGTCGTCGTGTCCACATGGTCGATCGCCACGGTAAACGCCGTCTGGTGGTTATCGGTATTTTCGGACACCATCGGCGGCAGACCAAGCTTCTCCGCAAGATCAGCGCTCATCGGCGTACAGATGAGCCCCCTTGCATGCATCGCCATCAGATTGATATTCTCTGTCGTGGCAAACTCTGCCGCGCAGATCATGTCTCCCTCGTTTTCCCGCTCGGGATCATCGGTCACGAGAATGACTTTTCCCGCGCGAAGATCCTCCAGCGCTTTTTCAATCGAACTGTACTCAAAATCCATAGTTGTCCTTCCTTTCGTAACGGTTTCAGTACCTTCACAGTAAATCTTTTAAATTCCATATTCCTCTAAAAATTCCATCGTGATCCCGGAGTTCTCCGACTGTGTTTGTGAATCTTTGAAATTCATCAGCCGCTCCACATATTTCCCGATGACATCATTTTCAAGATTGACCAAAGCCCCCGGCTCATGTGTCAGAAGTGTTGTCTCCTCCCCGGTATGCGGGATGATCGACACTGAAAACGCATCTTCCGTCACATCCACAACCGTCAGGCTGATCCCATCAATGCAGATAGAACCTTTCTCCACGATCAGACGCAGGATCTCCGGAGTTGTTCCGATGGTTACCCACACCGCGTTCTCCTCTTTCCGGTAGCTGTGGATGGTTCCGGTTCCGTCTATATGACCGGACACGATATGTCCGCCAAAACGTCCGTCTGCCGCCATGGCACGTTCCAGATTTACCTTGTCTCCTGTCGATGCCTGCGCCAAGCTGCTCCTTCGGATCGTCTCTGCCATCACGTCCGCCGTGAACTGTCCCTCCTGCATGGCGGTAACCGTCAGACAGATCCCGTTGACCGCAATGCTGTCTCCGACCTTCGTTCCCTCCAGTACCTTATTCGCCCGGATGCGAATCGATCCGGATATTCCCTGCCTGTCGATGCCAATGATCTCTCCAAGCTCCTCTACGATTCCTGTAAACATCTACTCACCTGCCTTATATTCAATCAACAGATCCTCTCCGACCGTCATCACCTGCTCCAGCGAAAGCTTTACCGCCTGCTCCGGCAGTACGATACCGCTTCCCTCCACGGGCGTCTTTGCGCCCGCGCCTCCAAACAGCTTTGGCGCAACAAACGCCTTGACCTCATGCACAAGTCCCAGACGGAGCATGCTGTCGTTTAACGTTCCTCCACCTTCTAAAAGAATGCTGTCAATCTCCTTTTCTCCCAGCGCCCTCATGAGTGCCTGAAGATCTACGCTGCCGTCCTCCCCCGGAAGTTCCAGCACCTCTATGCCAAGCGCCTCCAGCCGTTTTCTTTTTTCCGGCTGCGCAGCTGCGCATGCGATGATCGTCTCGTACTCGTGCGCACTGTTTGCGATCGCACAGTCCTCCGGTATGCTGAGTCTGCTGTCACAGATGATACGCACCGGGCTGCGTCCTCCCTCAAAGCGAACGTTGAGCATCGGGTCGTCCGCCAACACTGTGCCGATGCCCACCATGATGCCCCGGTAATTGTGACGCATTCTCTGTACAAGCGCCCGCGCCTCCTCACCGGTGATCCACTTGGATGCACCTGTCTTTGTCGCGATCTTCCCGTCTGCCGTCATGGCATATTTTAAGATGACATAGGGCATTTTCGTTGTAATGTAATGGAAAAAGATTGGATTCAGCCGGTCGCATTCGTCGCGCAGGAAGTCCTCCTCCACAACGATACCTGCCTCACGCAGCTGTTTTGCTCCCTTTCCGGCGACCTTTGGATTCGGATCCCTCGAACCGATCACAACACGGCCAATCTTATTTTCGATGATTGCCTCCGTGCACGGCGGTGTCTTGCCGTAATGGCAGCACGGCTCCAGTGTCACATAGATCGTGGCTCCCTCTGCCGGTTCCGTCAGTGAGGCGATTGCATTGCGCTCCGCATGAAGTTCACCGCATTTCTCATGATAGCCCTCGCCAATGATACGCCCGTCCTTGACGATGACTGCACCGACAAGGGGATTCGGACTTGTCCAGCCTCTGCCGCGCTCCGCCAGCGAGATCGCGCGGCGCATATAATCCTGATCTGTCATTCTGCTTCCTTTCTGCACAAAAAAACGGTAGATCTGATCGATCTACCGGGCTATGCTTTCATATCTGCATATGATCCATGCGCTGCTCCTGCCTCGCACAGACATCCGAAATGCTCTGCATCTTCTCTCATCCAGACTATACTGTCGGCTCCGGAATCACACCGGATCATGCCTTTCGGCTCGCGGGCTGTACCGCCGGTGGGGAGTCTCGCCCCGCCCTGAAGATCAATTTCAATTTACGAAGATCATTATAACTCATTACCTGTCAATATACAAGCCTATTTTTATCATATAAGAGATTTGCTTTTTTTAATTATTTTTCACACCTTGTTTGATCTTCCGAATTGGGGTAAACTTTTAAACGTGAACTATATTTAATACAGAAAGAAGGACCACTACCATGCTAATCGATTTTCATACACATACATTCCCGGACAAGATCGCGCCGGCAGCGCTCAAGGAGCTCAGTGAGCGTTCAGGCATCCAGCCACACACAGACGGCACCGTGCAGGGTCTGAAAAATTCCATGACACGCGATGGTGTGGATATCTCCGTCGTACTTCCCGTTGCCACCAATCCTGCTCAGGTGGAAAAGATCAACCGTCGTGCGCTGGAGACAAATGCTGTTTCCGATGAAACCGGCATCATCTCCTTTGGAGCGATGCACCCGGATTATACAGACTACAAAACCGAATTAAAATGGCTGAAAGATAATGGTTTTAAAGGAATTAAACTTCATCCGGACTACCAGTCCCGCCTTGTAGATGATCCACTCATGTTAAACGTCATCGCAGAAGCAGAAGCTCTTGAACTATACACCACGATCCATGCCGGGATTGATATCGGATATCCGGATGATGTGCACTGCCCCACTACACGCACCAGACATCTGGTGGACGAGCTTCACCCCACCCATGTGATCCTTGCGCACACAGGTGGCTGGAAGCAGTGGGACCAGGTCATTGAGCTATTGACTGATCCTGCACTCTACTTTGACATCTCCTTCTCACTCGGCGTGATCACCCCGGAACAGTTTATGACCATCGTCGGTCAGCACGGCAGTGATCATCTGCTCTTTGGCACGGACACCCCGTGGGACACCGCTGCACACACATTGGAAGAATTAAAGAAGCTCCCGCTGACGCCGGAGCAGATGAACGATATCTGCTACCGAACCGGAAGCATAATTCTTGGCTTATAAAATACTCCTGCATCAACATATCTGCGACTTTTGACCCGACCGAAGCGGAGCGGAGAAAAGGTCAACCGGAGCAGATATGCTGTGCGGGAGCAATTTATTTCCAAATAATATTATGCCAAAGCAGCAGTAATGATCGCCATAGAATATACCTCGGACGCATTACAGCCGCGTGACAGATCATTAATGGGTGCATTCAATCCCAGCAGGATCGGTCCATAGGCCTCGAAATTACCCATGCGCTGTGCGATCTTGTAGCCGATGTTTCCTGCATTGATATCCGGGAAAATAAATGTATTCGCATGTCCTGCCACCTCTGAATCCGGACACTTGGTACGTGCAACACGTGGAGAAACGGCCGCATCAAACTGCAACTCGCCTTCAATCGGAAGGTCAGGTGCCTTTGCCTTTGCTTTTGCAGCTGCATTTCTCATCTTATCAACATCCTCACCTGCACCGGAACCAAGTGTAGAGTAGCTTAAGAATGCCACCTTCGGATCAATACCAAAGATCTTTGCACATTTTGCACTCTCCAGCGCGATCTCAACCAGCTCGTCCTCAGTAGGTTTGATGTTGATCGCACAGTCACTCATGGCAATCACTTCATTGTCACCGGTTGCACTCGGTCTAACAAGAATAAAGCAGGAAGATACAATGCTGTTTCCGGGCTTTGTCTTGATCAGCTGCAATGCCGGACGGACGGTATCAGCAGTTGAGTAGGTTGCACCGCCAAGCAGGGCATCTGCCTCGCCCATCTTTACGAGCATCGTTCCAAAATAATTTGCCTGAGCCAATGTCTTTCTTGCCTGCTCCGGAGTCACACCCTTACTCTTACGAAGCTCACAGAACATGTCCACCATCTCGTCAAAGCGCTCATATGTATCAGGATCTACAATGTGCGCACCACGGATATTAAAACCGCTCTCTTCTGCTGCACGCTGGATCTCATCCTCTTTTCCGACCAGGATCGGGCTGAGAAAATTGCTGGCAAGCAAACGGGAAGCCGCCTCCAGGATACGCGGATCACTGCCCTCTGTAAACACGATTTTTTTCGGGTTTTTCTTTAAGATGTCAATCAGCTGTCCAAAACCAAACATTTTTTTCTTCTCCTTTATGATTTGCTAATTTTTATAAATGTTTTATTTGCCTTTATTGTAATCCTTTATTTTACAAAAAACAATACAGACAGATCTTTGTATCTATAAAAAAGCAATAACATGTCAGTCACATCCGTCACTTCTCGGAAACCGCAATATCAGCATGCTCCTCCAGAAAATCCAGTGTCATCTCATTCAGGAAATATTCTCTCAGATCTTCCTCATCGTAGTCCGCCAAAAGATCCTCCACCGTATCATATTCATTCTCCTGCGCATACTCTTCCAGCTTCTCCTGCATCTGCTCGTCGGAAAGCGTAATGTTTTCCTGCTGACGGATCATGGAGAGTACCATTGTCCGATAGGTCTCATCAAGGTATTCTTTTTCCAGTTCCGCCTCATCCATCTCAAGCATCTCATAGATCTCATCGATAGAACAGCCGAACATATTCGCATAGCTCTGATAATCCGACCGGATCGCCTCACGTTTTTGCTTGTACAGAGCCTTCGGATAACCGCTGATCTGTGAGCCATCAACCGCCTGCTGTTCCAGACTGTCTCTCATTTCCTCTCTCGCCTCTGACTGATGCTCAGCGCTCAATTCTTCTTTCAGTGTATCTCGCCATGCCTCCACCGATTGCTCGCCAAATTCTTTCTTAACAAATTCGTTTGTCAGTTCCGGATAGATCACATCGGATATGCTCTGGATCTCGATATGATAACTGATCTCTTTTCCGCAAAGTTCCACATCATCAAAATCCTCATCATAAGAGACCGAAAAATCCAGCACATCACCGACCATTCCTCCGATCAGCGCCTCATCTACTTCTTCGCCAAAGTCCCCCTGTCCGATCGTCAGTTCATAACCATCCTCTGCAAAATCATAGGCGACCTCGTCCCCGTCTTTCGCCAGTAGCGATACCTGCACGAGCTGGCCTTCCTTCACCGGTCCGTCTGCATCCTCATATGTGGCATACAAACCCAACTGTTCTTTCTCATATTTCTCCAGTTCCTCATCCGTGACCTTCGCCACCACAAGCTCTGCACTCAGATTCTTATAGTCTCCCAATGTCACGTACTTGCTGTAATCACCGTTGTTGCTTCCACATCCTGCCAGAAGCGCCACCGCAGCGATCAGACTCAGAAATCGATACTTTTTACTCATGTTTGATCCTCACATCACTTTATTTTTACCTTAATGTCCGCGCCCTTATCCCCGGCAAAAACGACATAACCGTTTTTAGGAAGTTTCACGGACCTTGTGCCTGAAATATACGTATTCAGTTTTAAACTCTTGTCAGCACCATAGACAGACACCATTGCGCCTTTATCCTTCGGCAGTGTCACCTTCATGGTCTTTCCCGCCGTTTTGGATCCGATCTTATACCACTTTGCGTAGCCCTTCGGGCTGCTGATAGTCACGGTGAAGGATGACTTGGAGGACAGACCTTTCAACGCATCCTCCCGAACCGCATAAATGCCTTCACACGACAGGTACTCTTTTCCGTTCGCATTCTTTTTGAACGTATAGTTTCGTGCATCTCTGGAAAAATTCATCGGCATATCTGTAAATTCCACTGCAGTATTGGCATCCATGATCTTATCATTGTAAAAATATCCCGGCCGGCTGTCATCCATATCCAGATTAAGCATGACACCGCTCTGTGCATACATGGCAGAAGAATATTTCTCTGTTAAGACAAAATAGGTCTGATCATCCCGTTCCTGCCATGCTTTTTTGACCGATTCTTTTAATTTATTTGCCGGTATTTTCTGCCCGGTGTACATATAAGAGAAACTGGTGCCCATACCCGGCAGAGTCCCGTATGTGCCTGCCATCATATATCTGGTACCGTTCTGGGTCATGAATTTCAGCGCCTGCGTACCGCCCGGATAAACAAAATAGCCGTCCCCGCTGTAAGTAAATTTCATCGTCGTTTTTTTATCTGCCAGATTTATGATCTGCAGTCCGTCAGCTGTCAGCTTCACCTTGTAAGTTGCTCCGTAAGATGCATAATATCCGTTGCAGGTTTCCAGTTCTGCCGGCACTTTCTGTTTTTTAACGGTATATTTTGTCCGGACGCCATCGATCTTCTCGTTGCTCAGGACACCCTGCTCTTTGAGCAGTTCTTTTGCCAGATACTGTGCGAAGATGGCATCATAAGAGCTGGAACCTCCGGAAGACAGCACCGCTACCGAAAGATCATATTCAGGGAATACCATAAGCTCCCCATGGTAAACAAGCGAATCTCCTCCTTTTTCGATGGCGGTAATACCATAGTCTGCAAAGGGATAAGTATCCACACTGTCCCAACCGAGACCATAGTCCAGCATGCCGGAATACTCCTCGCACCACTGTCCCTTTCTTCCCTCCTGTACCATCGTTGCTGCAACAGAAGATGATGACAAAAGCTTTCCGTTATTTTTCGTGAAAGTCATGCCAAAGCGACACAGATCCTCTGCGCTGGAATACAAGCCGCCCGTACCGATCGTATTAAAACATTCGGTGGGAAGCTTTTGATCGCCTTTTTTCAGATAAGCACCTGCCACTGCATCCTCGTCACGAAGCTGCAGCGGAGTGCGCGTATGCGTGAGCCCCAGCGGTGTAAAGACCTGTTCCTGAAGATAATCGGTAAAACTCTTTCCGCTGACACGCTCTACGACAAGCTCCGCCAGCATAAATCCATCATTGCAATAGACACTGTAAGCACCGGGATCTGCCTTGAGTGTTTCATTTGCCAGTTTTTCCAGAAAATGATCATGGTAATACGTATCCGCATCATCAAACAGCAGCGCGTTTGCCAGGTCGCCTCCCATCAGACCGGAGGAATGATTGAGCAGCATCCGTACCGTAATATCCTTATAGCGCGCATCCTTCATCGTAAATTCCGGAATATAGTTCACAACCGGCTGATCCAGATCGATCTTTCCCGCTTCCACGAGTTTCATCACGGCTGCCGTTGTAAACATTTTACTGATAGACGCGATGCCGTAAACAGAGTCTGTCGTAACCTTCGTCTTCTTTGACGCATCGTCTGTACCGTAAGCATCGCTGAGCAGCAGTTCACCGTTCTGCATCACTGCATACTGCACGCTCGTCTCACCATAAAGCGAAACCATTGCAGCCGCTTTCTTCTTTGCATTTTGAGAAAGCGTGGTATCGGCTCCTGTAACACCGGAAAGCTCTGTTTCCAATCCACGTTCAAATGCAAGGGCCTCATCCTCTGTGACATCCGTAAGCGGTGTTCCGATGGGTTGCTCTGTCGAGGTGATAACTCCTGCCCCCATTTCTGCTGAAAGGAAACCGTCTGTCTTTGTGTATACATTACCGGCAAAGGCCTCAGTTGATCCTGCCATCAGTAATGCTATTGACAAAAGTAATGCTATTGTACGCTTTAATTGTGATTTTTTCATGTTCTCTCCCCCCTTTTTGTTTATGAAAAGTAAAGAGGACCGGTGTGCCACATGTGCAGCCTTCCGTATCCTCTATCATCATTCGTATACGGGTAAACACTTACCCCTCATTCACAGCATGTATCCTGTTTCCGTCACGACTGCATCAGGATTTCTTCAAATTCCTCCTGCGGAACCGGTTTGTTAAACAAGAACCCCTGTGCCATATAGCACTTGTTCTCCTTCAGGAGCTGTACATGCTCCATATTTTCCACACCTTCCGCGATACACTCCATTCCCAGATCGTTCGCCATGCTGATCACGTGTTTCATCATTGCTCTCTGCCGTTCATCCGACTCCATGTTTTTATCCCCTAAAAAGCTCTTGTCGATCTTTAACACCTTAAAAGGGACATCACGGATCAGACTCAGAGATGAATATCCCATTCCAAAATCATCCACAGAAGATTCGATCCCGTACTCGCGCAAACCGTAAACAACCCGTTTTAACGCCTCAAAATCAGCATCGATCGTTGTCTCTGTCAGCTCTATCTCGATGTACTGATGCGGTACTTCATACTTGTCCAACACCTGAACGATATCCTGGACCAGATTTTTATTTGAAAGATGGCGGCGCGAGAAATTCACGGATACTTTTACGGGTTTGACACCGTGCCGGATCCAGCTGTGAATACTTTTACACACGTGATCCAATACATAAAAATCAAGTTCACAGATACGTGTCGTTTCTTCCAGGATCGGGATAAAAGAGTCCGGAGGAATGACCTCATCGTTTACGATCCAGCGTGACAATGCCTCCGCCCCGATCAGATCATAATCTTTCAGGGACACCTTGGGCTGGAAAAATACATGGATATTTTCATTGGCAAGTGCTTTTTCAAAAGCTTCCTCATAAAATTTCTTTTTTTCAGTAGCGTCTGCCGACAGCGGATCGTAGTAAGAAAACTGAAGCTGCACAGAATTCTTGGCCACATTCAGGGCATTGCTGATCGCCTGGATAATATTGTGATGACTTTCCACGTCTTTCGACAGCCGATAGATCCCGGCTTCTGCAGACACCGTCACCACATCGTTTGTGTGTGTTCCATAAACAATATCACTGGAGCGCAATTTCTCCAGAATCATCTCCTCGTGCTCCTTGCGGATCAGCAATGCAAACTGATCTCCGCTGATACGTGAAACCACCTCGTCATCCTCCAGCCCCTCCTTGAGCCAGTCCATGTACCTGATCAGCACCGTATCACAGTTACTGCTGCCGATCAGCAGATTCAGGTTTGTAAAATCCGACAGATTCACTGATATCGCCGTGTACCGGTCAACAATCTTATTTTTGATATAAAAATCACAGCACTCGGAAAAATATGCCATATTTGTATGCTTTGTCTGTGGATCATGGTATCGATAATAGTTTGCATCCTGCACCAGATTCTGCCGTTCATTCGCCTCGTGCAGCTGCATCACAAAGAAATTCAGCCATTTCAGTGCCCGCTCGTTCCATTCATCCTGCCCCGCCAAAGGATATACCGTATATACAGCAGTCACGCCATCTTCTTCCTTATAGCAAAACTCTTTCACTCTGGACCTGTCCACATTTTCAGGCTTCATAAAGCAGATGGACTGAATGACCGATTTTCCTTCAGCATCCAGACGTTTCATTTCAAGTCCGCCAAAATGAAGTTCCTTGCCGGCCTCACGTACTGCCTCTTTGTTTTCTTCTGCCTCTACAGTATGTGCCCTCGAAAGCAATTCCGCGCAATTCATGACCACATCTTCATAAAATTCCTTTTTCATAGATTCTCCCTGCTCATTTCCATGCATAAACATACAATCCCACTTTTCATCAACCGGTTATTCCTCTGTCGACATCTGCGGGATCGATACGATAAATGTCGAACCTTTCCCCAGTGTACTCTTTACTTCCACGCTTCCATATACTGCATTTACCAGCTGACTTGTCATACCCAGTCCGAACGCCAGCACGCCCTCATCGATCACCTGATCCTCCTGAACACGATCGAACATTCCCTGAATATCTCTCACCTGTTCTTCACTCATTCCGATTCCGGTATCTGTGATCTCGAAATAAAGCACCAGACCATATGTCGTTTTCTTTTGAAATATATGCAGTAATATGGTTCCCTCTTTTGTATACTGAACAGCATTGTTTAAAAGGTTTACCAGGATCTGTCGAATGCGTGTCACATCTCCGAAAAGATCTGTGGGCACATCCTTGTCCACCTCCAGCACAAACTCTACCGGACGTTCCAACAGCCTGCCCGTATAGGTGAGCTGCAGACCCTCGCATAGTTTTAAAAGATCATATTCCGTCTCCACAATATCAGAATCTGTTCGCGTCATCTCAGAATATGACATTGCATCCGCCAGCGTATTGATCACCGTCTGATTCATCTTTTCCAGTTTACGAAGCTTTTCACTCACACCTTCCGGAAGCTCCATGCGATTGATACTATTTGCCAGAAACAGCATTTCCTGCAGCGGTTTATGTATATTAAAATTGATCGTAGACAAAAATTCCAGTTTCATGCGGGAAATATTTTCCATTTCCCGGCTCTTACTCAGTGTCACGTAATTGTTGTATGCCATCGTGGAAAAAATATTAGCGATCACGCACAAAAAGTCAGCAGCATCCTCGATCTTTTTTCTGCTCAGGATCGGTATCTCATGGACCGCATCCACATACACATCCGGATCGATACCCAGCTCTTTTGCAGTTGCGCGTATCTTTTCCTCGTCAGGTTTCTCCATCAGCACCTGACCACCGACAAAGGCTCCCATAAAGCGCCCGTCTACGATGATCGGAGCTGCAAAATCGCACAATCCGGCATGGCACGTATATACCTCTGCCTTGCCGCTGCGCATTGTCTGCTTGGCTCCCATACGATCACAGTTCTCACAACGTGTTCTTCCGGTCGCCGTACTTCTCGTAAGTTCGAAGCAGAATCTCGAAAAGTTTGAAACTTTCGTGATAGGCATTCCGTTTTCATCTGTAAGTACTGATGCCATGCCGGTCATTCTGGAAAACCCGTCCTGAATCACAGACATACTTTCCATATCCAGCAATTCTGATAAATGCATGTTAGCCATGTAAAAAAACCCCCTTAAAACAAGTCGAAAAAATTCAACTTATTATAACATAAAAGAGGGTTTTTTTACAGATGTTTCCATCTGCAAATATTTTTTTGTCTATTTTCCACAATTTCCCTGCATTTCTATTCGGCAGCATTGAGAATTACTTGGTAAACTTCACGAAAACCGCTTCCGGACGTTTCGCAAAGTGTTCTGACGCTCTCATATTCGGGATATATTTTACGGATCTCACCGTGGCTGCACACCTTGACTACAGCAATGCCAAAAGGAGTTTCGACCTTTCTTTGCTCCCGCTGCATCACTGTGCGTTCCATCACGCTCCGGCGAACACCGATGGTTGTCGTCTCGCGAAACAGGATTTCTTCCATACGTGAAGTATCACAGGGATCGCAGATCACATGTACTTCATAGGCCGGACGATTCTTTTTCATATACAGCGGCAGAAAACTCACATCCTTTGCACCCGCTTCCATCAGGCAGTCCATACAATAACCCAGCTGTTCTCCGGTCACATCGTCAATGTTAGCCTCCAGCTTGACGATCCGGTCTGCATCCGGAGTGAATACGTCAGCTGCAGCTTTTTCGTCCACTGACTGCTTATCTGCTGCAAGCGGTCTGATCCACATTGCCCGTAGAATACCTGATGTCTTATAATCACGTTTACCTGCTCCGATACCAACTTTCTCAATCGTATAGTTTTCCGGAAGATCATTATGCTTCTGCATAATAGCAGCCGCAATTGCCGCTCCGGTAGGTGTCACCAGTTCTCCCTGCACCGTTGTATGATGGATAGGCAATCCATATGCTGACACAATATTTGTTACCGCAGGGACCGGGATCGGCAGTACCCCGTGCTGGCAGCGAACCGTTCCCGTACCCTCAGACAGTGCAGACACAACGATCTGATCAGGTGCCAGATCATCCAGACAAACGGCAGCCGCCACGATATCAACGATGGAGTCCACGGCACCTACCTCATGAAAATGAACTTCCTCTCTCGATACTCCATGGGCTTTTGCCTCCGCGTCCGCCAATATGTCAAATATGCGCAGCGCCAGTCGCTTTGCACCATCTGTCATCCTGCCGGACTCAATGATCCGCGTGATCTCCGGGAGTCCGCGATGTACATGATGCGAATGTCCGTCTGTATGCTCTCCGTTTTCATGCGCATGATCATGATTATGCATATGCATATCTCCATACAGATAGTTCATATCGTGGTCATGATTTTCGTGTTCCTCATCCAGAATGACTGCAAAATCACAGGCATTCAGACCAGATTTCTTTACATGGGAGATATGTATTTCATAGCCTCCCAGTGGCAGCGATTCCAGTGTCTCCCGAAGCTTATTTTCATCCGCCCCGAGATCCAGCAGTGCACCTACCGTCATATCTCCGCTGATACCGGAACAGCATTCCAAATATAAAATGTGATCACTTGTCATATGTTTTCACTCCCAGTCGATTGATCTGTGTTGCAAGATATCCGGCGCCGTAACCATTGTCAATATTTACCACGCCAATTCCGTTGGCACAGGAATTGATCATCGTAAGCAATGCGGACAATCCGCCAAAACTCGCACCGTAACCCACCGAAGTCGGCACGGCGATCACCGGTTTGTCCACCAGTCCGCCGATCACACTGGCCAGCGCACCCTCCATTCCTGCCACTGCGATCACGCAGTTTGCCTGACAGATCGGTTCCATATTGGCAAACAGACGGTGAATGCCTGCCACACCCACATCATAGATGCGCTCCACATGTGAACCGAAATATTCACAGGTCTGGGCCGCTTCCTCCGCCACCGCGATATCTGCGGTTCCCGCCGTGCAGACAGCGATCGAACCGACATGTTCCTTATCCTTTTTCTCAATTTTCAAAATGCGGGAAATGGGATCGTATTCCACCTGCGGAAGTACCGCCCGGATCAGCTCGTACTGCGCCTCGCTGGCACGCGTGCCAAACACTTCACCGTCCGCTGCATACAACCGCTCAAAGATCGCACGCAGATGATCATCCGCTTTTCCGGCACAGAATACCACCTCCGGAAATCCGGATCGCACCTTTCTGTGCATATCCAGTTTGGCAAAGTCCCCCATCTCCTCAAAGGGCTGCTGCTTCAAATGCTGTTCCGCCTCATCGATCGAGACCTTCCCCGCACATAATTTTTCCAATATTTCTCTTGTTTCCATAAGCTTACTCGATTGATGTTACCGGATAATCCTGCGCCTCTACGGCTTCCTTCAACACAGCATCAGCCACATCCGTATCCAGCGTGATAACTGCCGTTCCTGACTCGTGGCTCACAACCGCCTCTTTTACGCCCTCAACTGCCTCCAGAGTCTTCTTGACTCTTGCCTCACAGTGTCCACACATCATTCCTGTAATATGCATTGTCTTTGTCATTGTTTTATTCTCCTTTTTTTCTTTGATCCGGTAATCCTTTTTTGTGCTATGCACATCGAAGAGATTCAGCCGCAGCGCATTCATCACAACACAGAAACTGGATAAACTCATCGCCGCCGCGCCGAACATCGGATTTAATTTCCATCCGAATATAGGATACCACACTCCGGCAGCAAGCGGAATACCTATGACATTATAAATAAATGCCCAGAACAGATTTTCATGGATATTTTTCAGCGTCTGGCGGCTTAAACGCACCGCTGCCGCCACATCCATCAGACTGTTCTTCATGAGCACGACATCCGCCGCGTCAATGGCCACATCCGTTCCCGCTCCGATCGCAACACCGATGTCTGCCCGGGTGAGTGCCGGTGCGTCATTGATACCGTCACCCACCATTGCCACTTTCCCTGCCCCGGACAGCCGGCCGATAACTTCTTCCTTGCCCTCCGGTAATACATCGGAGATCACCTCGTCCACACCTGCCTTGGCACCGATCGCCGCCGCGGTACGCGCATTGTCCCCGGTAAGCATCACCACCCGGATACCCATGTTTTGCAACTGCATAATCGCCTCATGAGAATCCTCTTTCATCACATCCGCCACTGCGATCATGCCCAGCAGCATATCACCCTCTGCAAAAAAGAGCGGTGTTTTTCCCTCCGCTGCAAGTGCGTCTGCCTCTGCCAGCAGTTTTTCCGGCAGTACAACTGTCTCACTCACATAGCTGCGGCTGCCGCCGATCACTGTTTTTCCCGTCATCCTGCCTCGCAGACCACCGCCGACCACCGCAGTAAAATCATCGATAGTGTCAAGGTCCAGCTTCTTTTCTTCCGCTGCTTCCAGAATCGCCCGCGCCAGAGGATGCTCACTTTTCTGCTCCATGGACGCGGCTTTCTGTAACAGCTGATCCGCACGCACACCTGCTGCCGGAACGAGATCCGTCACCTTGGGGGCTCCCTGTGTGATCGTACCGGTCTTGTCCAATGCAATCGTACGCACCTTTCCGGTCTCCTCCAAAGATACCGCTGTCTTAAACAGCACACCTGCTTTTGCACCCATACCGCTGCCTACCATGATCACCACCGGCGTTGCCAGCCCAAGTGCACAGGGACAGCTGATCACCAGCACGCTGATCCCCCGTGCCAGTGCAAATCCAAAGCTTTCTCCCGCAAACAGCCACACAAACGTCGTCACAACTGCGATCGCAATGACAGTGGGCACAAAAATGCCGGAGACTTTATCTGCCACCTTTGCCACAGGCGCTTTTGTGGCACTGGCATCACTGACCATCTGAATGATCTTTGCCAGCGTCGTGTCCTCGCCGACTCTCGTTGCCTCACAGGTCAGAAATCCCGCACGGTTGATCGTTGCTGCGGATACCGCATCGCCTGCTGCCTTATCCACCGGAATACTCTCACCTGTCAATGCCGATTCATCCACTGCGCTCTCGCCGCTTACGATCACACCGTCCACCGGAATGCTCTCACCGGGACGCACAACAAAACAGTCACCTTTTTTTACCTGATCGATAGACACAGTCTGCTCCGCACCGTCCACCAGCAGTGTCGCCGTCTTCGGTGCCAGATCCATCAGGCTTTTCAGTGCATCCGTCGTTCTTCCTTTTGCGCGGGCCTCCAACATTTTTCCAACCGTGATCAACGTCAGGATCATGGCTGCCGATTCAAAATAAAACTCATGATGGTAAGCCATCATCTGCGCCTCATCCCCTATGAGTGCTGCCTGACTCATCCCGTAGAGCGCATAGACACTGTAGCCGAAAGACGCACCGGCACCCAGAGCAACCAGTGTATCCATATTTGGCGACTTATGCAGAAGACTCCCGAATCCGTTGATGAAAAATTTCTGATTGATCACCATGATGATCCCGGTCAAAAGAAGCTGGGTAATGCCCTGTGCCAGCATGTTATTTCCAAGAAAATCACCGACCGGGAACCCCCACATCATGTGTCCCATGGACAGATACATGAGCGGAACCAGAAAACAAAGGGACGCGATCAGACGGCGTTTCATCTTCGGTGTCTCTTTATCTGCAAGCGCATCGGTAGAAGCAGCAGATGCACCTCCCACCTGCAGGTTTTGCACCCCGCGCACCTTTTTTTCCGCACCATATCCGGCCTGCTTCACAGCTTTGATGATCGCGCTGCTGTCGGCAGTACCCTCCACAAGCATGGAATTCGTCAAAAGATTGACAGATACCTCCGTCACGCCCTCCACGCCGCGCACAGCCTTCTCCACACGTGTGCTGCAGGCAGCGCAGCTCATGCCTGTCACATTGTATTGTTCCATCTGTCATTCCTCCATTACTTCATCAGCTTCTGCAGTGTAGAGACCAGTTCGTCCACCACCTCATCGTTTCCGCTTCGGATGTCCTCCGCCACACAGGTACGGATATGATTTGCCAGCAACACCTTATTAAAACTGTTCAGTGCTGCTGTCACCGCCGCCACCTGCGTCAGGATATCCACGCAGTAGGTGTCATTTTCCACCATTCCACGGATACCGCGCACCTGTCCCTCGATCCGGCTCAAGCGGTTCAAAAGATCCTTATATTCTTTCTCATCGCGCTTTTTCTTCCGTTCACAGCATGTGCAGTCACACGTACATGTATTCGTTTTTTCTTCCATAAAATGCTCCTTTCCAGATACCCCATATGGGTATTTATCATTGGTCATTATATACCCCATCAGGGTATTTGTCAAGAAAAGGAAAAGCGCTCCTTGACTTTCCGCCAACGAACGCTTTTCTACTCTTTACTCTTATTCTACGATCTTATAATTTAAAGAACTGCATTGCTTCCTCAAGGATCTGCGCCTGCTCTTTCACTTCCACAGCCTGCTGGTTCACGAGATTGATGGTTGCTGTAAGTTCCTGAATCGAAGCAGTTGTTTCCTGTGTGCTGACTGCATTCCGTTCAGAAATCGAACTGATCCTGGAAATGATATCAACAACACCGACACGGGATACGTCGCACTCCTTTGCCTGTCCGTCTACCAGACCACTCTGGCTTCTGGTGTTTTCAATACCGCTGCTCACATTTGCAAACTCGCTCTGTGTGCTCTTTAAGTTATTTTGCTGTTCCTGCAAATGTTTATTCACTTCTTCCATCTTCTCAATCGAGCGCTTGGAATCGGATACCAGCGTCTGAAGGATTTCCTCGATCTTCTTCGCAGATTCACTTGACTGATCTGCAAGTGTAGAGATCTCATTTGCCACAACCGCAAATCCTCTTCCGGCATCACCGGCTCTGGCCGCCTCAATGGAAGCATTTAAAGATAACAGGTTTGTCTGATCTGCAATAGCTGTGATCAGATTTACCGCGCTGGATATCTCTGCCACGGAATGATCTGTTGCCTCTACATTCTGGGCTACGACTCCGATCGCCTCAACGGTCTTGGTATTTGACTCATCCAATGCGTTGATGATGTCCATCGCCTTTTGACCTGCCATATCCATATCATTTGCCACATTGTCAAGGTCATTGATGCCACCGACGATATTTTCAATCTTTCCACCCATATCTGCAACCTTCTCCGTTGCATTTTCAATGTCGGAAGCCATTGACACGGCACTCTTTGAGATTTCAACAACTGCATTGGAGATATCCTCTGCATTCGCAGATGTATTCGATGCTGCTGATTGTAATTTATCTCCATCTGCAAGAAGATCCTCAGATGCTTTTTGCACTTTCTTTACAATTTCCTGAAGGGTTGCAGACATCTTCTTCCGGGACTGGATAATGGAATCAATTTCCGTCACGCTACTTGTTGCATTTTTATATGGCTGAAGTTCTCCATTTGAAAGAAGCTGCAGATTCTTCGTAATGATCACAAGCGGCTCTTTGATCCGCCTCGCGACAATGACAACAAAAATACAGCATGCGACCACGATGATAATGGTAAAAAGGATGAGCTTTACTGCCGCAGAAAGCACCTGATCATTGACAAGTTGCTGTTCCTTGCCGGCAAAGGACATACCGATCACATTTCCGTTATTGTCCGCCAGCGGTAAATAGATCACATAATATTCTTCTCCATTGATCATGACACCCTTTTGCTGGTATTCATTTCCGGCGGACACTTCTGCCCAGATATCCGGATCTGCGTTGGTGCCCTCGTTTCTTCCGCTCGGATTGCTTGCATCTGTAACAGAGGTCACATAACGCACATCATTCATGAAAAGTGTCAGCTGTATATCATCATCCAGCAGACTATCCACATAGTTATGATCATAAACCGGCGTCTGATCCTCTGCCTTACTGATCTCCTGCTCATAATAGTTCGACAACCCCTCCGCCGCGACACGTAACTCATGATAGACATCCGTTTCCAAAGAATCCGTCATCGACTTGCATCCGACAAACGCCACAACAACTGCAGTGAGTAATGTCGGTATGATGGCTGTCATTAATAAGGATGCCATCATCGAGATTGTTCTCTTTTTCTTTTGTTTCACAGCCAAATCCCCCCCTTAAAATAAACATTTCCTATATCCCAGATTAGCATATCTGTATCTGGAAATCAATGCCAAACACCCGTCAATACAACTATTTCAGACAGCTTTATTTTCCAAAAAATACCAGATATCATCAGATTATTGTCTGATAATTGACAGAATATCCTTCGACATCTGGTATTTTTGCAAGTCTCTCTTGCACTATATCTAGTGTTATGTTAACACCTCGTTCAGGCTTCCCGTGCGATATCCCTTCAGATCCAGCGCTACATAAGAAAAACCGATGCGCTTCATCGCATCATAGATCTCACTGCGCAGGGATTCTGTCATCAGACGCTCCATCTCCTCCGGCAGCAGCTCGATACGCGCCAGCGTTCCGTGCACACGCACGCGAAACTGATGAAATCCCTTGTCTAAAAGCAACTGCTCTCCCTGATCCGCCATGGACAGCTTTTCTGAGGTAATGGCTTCCCCATAAGGAATGCGGGAAGCGAGACAGGCGAAAGACGGCTTATCGGCAGTCGGCAGCCACAGTTCACGTGACAGCTCACGGATCTCTGCTTTCGTCAATCCTGCCTCGCGCAGCGGACTTTTCACGCCAAGCTCTGTGATCGCCTGAAGTCCCGGGCGGTAATCACCCAGATCATCAACATTTGAGCCCTCCACCACACAAGCGATTCCCTGTTCTGAAGCGGCTTCCATGATCCGCGTAAACAATGCCTTTTTGCACAGATAACAGCGATCTGGCGGATTATCTGTAAATCCATGAATCACATCCGCAGATACATGCAGACAGATCTGACGGATTCCGCGCGCTTCACAAAACTCCGCTGCCTCTCTGCGCTCTCTGTCCGGCACCCAGTCCGCTGATACGGACACCGCTACTGCCTTGTCTCCAAGCATCTCTGCTGCCACTGCCAGAAGTAGCGTGGAATCCACACCGGCAGAAAATGCCACCGCCACACTGCCGTATTGACGGAGCGTTGTTC
The DNA here is from genome assembly GCA_945828315.1 of uncultured bacterium. Classification (GTDB taxonomy): domain Bacteria; phylum Bacillota; class Clostridia; order Lachnospirales; family Lachnospiraceae; genus W0P33-017. Next base: position 21,962 of record CALZQA010000008.1, read on the forward strand.
TCAATTTTTCATATTTCTCCGATAATACATGATCCATCTTTTCGATCCTTCCTTTATGAATGATGCGTCCATGCCTCAAAAATGCAGATCCCCCGCGATCAGATAGAACAGCATCAGGCAGAAGCCAACGCCGAACAAAAACAGTCCAAAGGAAATACTTCTCGTGATGATCAGGTTATTCTGGGCGATCTCATCACTCTTGACTGCCAGCAGATGCACATAATCTTTGTCAACCGGATGTGACCGCCGCCAGGTGCGATTTCCCAGATCCCGCCATAGATTGAGTACTTTTCCAAGCGCCCGCGTAAGCGCAGTTCCCTCTGAATAGTAACGCGGTAAAGGCGTATCGCGATAGATCGTCTTTCGCAGCAATACAACGATCAGATCAACCAGACTGTCAAATATCCGGCAGATAAATCCAAACATGCACGGCAAAAATCGAAGCAGCAGCGGACGATACACGGTATTCTCCAGATCCAGCCATTCCGGCCAGCGATTGACCAGCACCTTTGCACCTGTCTCGTTTTTCTTCATGAGCGCGCCGCGGATAACTACCAGGTACACCACCGCTCCGATCACGATGGAGTATACTGCTCCCAGCAGATTTTCTCCACTAAAATAATGTACGGCTTCACCGGACTCCTCCAATGCAAAGAACCCACTTCCGAGATCAGCAACCGTATCCATCAGCCGGTGCGGCATCCATCCCCACAAAAGCAGAATCACTGCCGGGATTCCCACTGCCACCGCACTTGCGGGCGTCATATAATACTTTTTCTCATCATAGCTGCGCTGCAATGCCTCATCCGTATTTGTCTCAGCAAAAACGGTTACGAACAGCTTTGTCATATAGGCGATCGTCAGACCACCGCTGAAGATAAACACGATCTCCAGAAACTTCATCCAGCCACCACCGCCATATTCCAAAATACTCTCATGCAGCAGTGTTTTACTGATATAACCGCTGAAGAGCGGGATTCCTCCGATCGCCAGCGCTCCCGCCAGAAAGCATCCCGCCAGATACGGCTTTTTGCGTCCGAATCCCCGGATCTTATTCAGATCCAGTTCATGGGTATTCATGTAGATCACACCTGCACACAAAAACAGCACAAGCTTGATCAGTGAATGATTGATCATGTGTAGCATCGTGCCGTGGGCAGCCAGAGCATGCTCACCAAAGAGCATGTCACACATGCCGACACCGACCGTGATAAAACCGATCTGTGACACGGAAGAACATGCCAGTGTTCGTTTGAGATCCATCGCAAACACTGCCAGCAGTGCCCCAAGAAACATCGTGCACGCACCCAGAACAAGGATCAACGTGCCCCATGCCCGATCCCCCGCAAACAACCGTGACGCCAATACGATCGCACCAAAGATACCGCACTTCGTCAACATTCCCGACAACAGGGAAGATGCCGGAGCCGGAGCCACCGGATGTGCCTTTGGCAGCCAGATGTGCAGTGGAAAGATACCTGCCTTTGCGCCAAAACCCACCAGGATGCATACGCCTGCCGCATAACGCATCGCTGTGGGCTCCGTGCCCAGTACCAGCTGTCCCAATTTCTCAAAATCCAGCGTTCCGTACATGTGAAAGAGCAAAAACAATCCCATCAGTATCGCCAGTCCGCCGATCACAGCCACTGCCAGATACGTATCTGCCGCCCGCAGCGCTGCTTCCTTTTCCGTCTGTGCCACCCACGTATAGGACGTAAAAGACATGATCTCAAAGAAGATCAGCGCCGTAAAAAAGTCTGCTGACAGAAAGACACCGAGCGTTGCAAACAACGTCACGAAGGTAAAAAAGTAATATCGGCCCCGGTGTCCGTCATGCTTCATATATTCCATGGATGCAATGAGTGCCATCGTCCATGCCAGCACAGCCAAGGCAGAAAACGCAATGCGAAAGCCGTCGATCTGAAAGCTCAGTCCATATCCACATATTTCCGGAAGAAAATATCTCATTTCCACCCTCCTTATATCTCAGACGCTATTTCTTGAAACACATCCACAAGCGGACCGCTGTGCAGACCAAAGATCACCATCACGATCACGAAAACCACCAGTGGTACGATCATCATCCATCCGGGATCCTTCACATCACGGATCGTATTGTAATCAAAATTCCTGCCGGGGACAAATGCCCGGAAGGAAATACTCATCATATAGATCGCCGTCAGCAGGGCGGATACGAGCAGTGCAAATACTCCGACAAGCGCCAGCGGATGTGAATTGTCAACCGCAGCCTTCGCCAGGTTCCACTTACTGATAAAGCCCGGCAGACCCGGCACGCCCATGAGCGCCAGACCAGAGATCGTAAAGATTGTAAATACCACCGGCATCTTCTTTCCCATACCATTGATCTCATGCACATAGTTTTTATGAGTCTGATGCATGACTGCACCCACACAGAAGAAGGAGCAGATCTTCATAAACGCGTGAAAGATCATATGACACAGCGCACCCACGAGACCCAGCGGGCTCATGAGCACCACACCGAACAAAATATAGGAAAGATTACTCATGGTAGAATAGGCCAGACGCCGTTTTAAATGTGTTTCTTTGAGCGCCCGGCTGCAGCCGTACACGATCGTGATGATGACAAATACCATGACCGTCGTCTGCGCCCATGTTCCCCGCAGGAAATCCGCGCCAAAACTGTAATAAGTCACACGCATCAGAGCAAAAGCACCGGCCTTTACGACTGCCACCGCGTGGAGCAGTGCCGTCACCGGTGTCGGCGCCACACCTGCCTTGGGAAGCCAACCGCCAAAGGGCCACATAGCTGCCTTAACGGAAAATCCGAAAAAGGTCAGCACATAGACGATCAAAAGCATCGTCTCCTTGCTCCCGATCCCCGGAGCCAGGAACACACCGCCCGGTGTAAAGTCTCCGGTCGCACCGTAATACATGATGAACACCATTCCGATAAATGCAAAGGCTGCACCGCCCAGCGAGTACAAAAGATAGGTACGGCTCGCCAGAATTGCCTCCCTTGTCAGCGTGTGCATGATGAGGGGCAGCGTCACAATGGTCAGCATCTCATAAAAACAGTACATGGTCAGAATATTTCCTGAAAAAGCAATGCCCAGCGTGACACCAAAGGTCATGGTATAAAACATGAAAAAGTTTTCCCGGTTGTCCAGTTCCTTCATGTATTCAAATGCATAAAGTGTCGCCAGCGGCCATAGGAACGAAACAAGTGCCGCGAACACGCCTGCCAGTCCGTCGATCCGGAAACCCACCTCCAGATCATTTGCAAAACTGAACAGAATATGCATCTGCCGGTCTCCATGACCCAGGGAATAAAACACCAGCCCGGAAGTAACCAGCACAACAAGCTCTGTATAGATCATCCAAGATGTTTCTTTTTTCCATTTCACCAGGGAGATCGGCAAAGCCAAACACATCGGCAGAAAAATCGCTGCCACAAACAATGCTCCATTCATAGCCTTTCTCCTTTCTATAACCACAGGCACGCCAGCTTCTGACATACCGAAAGTAATCCGTTTGGAAATACCCCAAGAAGTACCGCCAGCGCTGCCAGTACGAGTAGCGGTACAAGCATGAGAAGGGGCGGTTCTTTCTTCTGAAGATCCGCACACCGGTCATCCGCGCCGGGGAAAAAACCCCGCATAGTGATCGGCAGCAGATACCCTGCCGTCAGCAGTGCACTGATCAGTAAAATCACCGGACCGAGCCAGCTGAAGAATCCCACGTCAGCGTCAAGTGCACCGACTGCCAGCTGCCATTTGCTCACAAAGCCACTGGTGGGCGGAATACCTACAAGAGCCAGGGCAAAGCAGGTGTAGCACCAGAGCATGACCGGCATTTTTCGCCCGATCCCGGCGAGTTCATCCACCCGTTTCCGGTTACACACCACAAGAAAAACACCGGCACATAGGAACAGACCGCATTTGATGATCGCATGAAAGTACACATGCAGCAAGGATCCTGTAAATGCCTGCTCCTGAAGCAGTGACAATCCAAATAAAATATAGGAAACCTGACTCACCGTTGAATAGGCAAAACGCTTTTTTACCACCGGCTCACGGAATGCCATCATAGATCCCATGAATACCGTCAACAGTGTCAGACTCATCCATGCGGTCTGCACCCATGTCCCCCGCAGAAAATCCGCACCGACAATATTGTAGACCACACGGATCGTCGCCAGCACACCCGATTTTACGATGATCGCAGACAACGCCGCTGATGCCGGAGACGGAGCCACAGGATGTGCGGCCGGCAGCCATCCATGCAGCGGAAACATACCCGCCTTTGTGCCAAAACCGATCAGCATAAAGAACACTATGATCAATAATGTCTGCTCATGTCCGGCCAATGCGCCCATGTCCAGTCTGCTCGCACTGCCAAAATCCAGATCCACACAATAACGGTTCAGATAGAAGATGCCGAACAGTCCCAGATACGCGCCGCACAGTGAATAAAACAGATATTTTAATGTTGCCATGATCGCCTCACGCGAACGGTTGTGTACCACCAACAGCATGGAAACAAGCGTCATCAGCTCATAACACGCGTACATTGTCACCAGATTTGCCGAACAGTCCAGTGCAAGCAGTACCACATAGAGCATCAGATATACGAAGAAAAAGCGCCCTGCTCCTCCCTCATGCTTCATATATGCAATTGCATAAATCCCAACCAGTACCCAGATGAGCGTAGTAATACACATGAAAAATATACTGAGCTCATCCGCAGCAAAGGTGATCGTCAGACCTTCGCCGAGCGTCAGCAGCCGGACCGGTGACATTCCTGCCATTCCCACCATTTTCTATCTCCCTTCTAGCCAAACATTCCCAGGCCCCGTGAACACAGCTCCACGATCGGCTGCGACATGAGACCAAGCACCAGATTCAACAACACAAAACAGACAAATACAAACACGATCTCCGGGTGTTCATTCATCCGTATCCGTCGATAGCCGCTCTCCTGTGCACACGCGGCATCTTTCTGCGGCGTATAAATGATCAGCACCGCACGCATAAAATAAATGACGTTCAGGATCGTGCTGAGTGCCAATGCGATCAATGTCGGCAGCATTTTATTCGCCTGATTGACTGCTGCCTGCGCAAATAGGATCTTCGAGATAAAACCGGAAAACAGCGGAAATCCGATCATGGACAACGCACCGACTGTAAATGCCATACCTGCCGGAGGATTGCGATAACCGGCACCGGTGAGCTTCGTCAGTTCTTTATGATTGCCGGAACACTCACTGAGCCCTGCCGCAGATACAAACAGCAACGATTTCGTCGCCGCATGGGACAGAATGTGATAAATACTTGCCAGCACACCCAGGTTTGTCCCAAGGCCGAAGCCCATATAAATATAGCCGATCTGTGCCACGGACGAAAATGCGATCATTCGCCGGATATTCACTTCCTTCGCCGCGCTGATGGAACCGAACATCATTCCCGCGATACCAAACACAAAAAAGACATTGATGATCTTGCTGTTACAGATGATGTCAAAGCCGATCACACGGTAAAAGATCTTGATCAGCAGAAAAATATAGCCCTTTGACACAAGTGAAGACAGAATCGCAGCTGAGGATACGGTGGAGTATCCGTAAGCATCCGGCAGCCAGGAATGAAAGGGGAACAGCGCGCTCTTGATCGCCAGTCCGACACACATGAGTCCCACCGCCACCATGAGCGGTGCGTGATAAGTGCCCGTCGCCGCGATGGCCGCCACTTCCTCTTTGATATTGCTCATCAAAAGATGCCCCGTCAGTCCGTAAAGGAAGCAGATTCCCAGAAGCAGCAGGCCTGATCCCAACAGACTCATGATCATGTAACGCGTCGCCGCCTCCAGTGTATGACCACTCTGCTTGATCATGATCATTCCGCAGGCAGAGATCGTGTTGATCTCCACAAACACATATGCCGTAAACAGGTCATTCGTATAGATCAGCGCGATCAGCGAGCTGAGCAGCAGATTCACCATGACATAATATAAATTTTCCTTGCTCTCCTCAAGCTTGGCCTTGCGCTGCGCAGCTCCGCCCACCATGGACAAGAACATGATGATACAAAAAAACAACGCCATAAATGCTTCCAGCGGACCCACACGGATCTCATTTCCCCAGGGCGCGGGAAAATGTCCCATCGTGTACACATAGGAACCGCCGCTCATACAGACCTCGACCAGCACAAGTAACGACATGATGCCAACCGCCGTAATCACGCACAGGTTCAGGATCCTCGCTTTTTTCGCTGATAGGATCATGGAGCATGGGCCGGAAAACAGTGTTAAAATGATACAGAAAAGGGGAAAATTGTGCACAAAAGCAAGATTCATTTAAAATCCCCCCTTTTTCACTTCCAGTGTGATCTGATCGATATCAAGCGTATGATATCTGCGGTAAAGCCGGATCGTCAGCGACAGCATCAGCGCAGTAACCGATACGGACACCACGATTCCGGTCAGCACCAGACCGCTGGGGATCGGGTTGATATACGCATCCACACTCTGGATCCCGTCTACAACGATCGCGGCCTTATGCCCCTTGATATATCCTTTTAACGCCAGAAACAGGTACACGGACGAATCCATGATATTAAAACCGATGATCTTTTTGATCATATTTTTCTGCAATAACAGATTAGAAAAACCAAGCGCAAATAAGATCATGGCAATCGCTTCCTGATAGTTTGCAAACAAATTCCCAAAATCCATTTTAGTAACCTCCTTTTCGGAACATGACATAGAAGGTGTACATTGTTCCTGATACAACAAATCCGACGCAGATATCCAGAAGCAGGATCAACCCGCTGCTAAGGATCGCACCGGGCGTTCCCAGCGGTATCACGCTCTCAATGTGATTCGCACCCGTAAAAAAAGAATATGTCTTTGCCAGCGAATAGCATGCCAATGCTCCGAAACACATGCATTTGTATGTCTTTCCGGTAAAAAATTTCTCTGTTTTCGCAAAACCAAAAGCATTCAGATACAGGATCAGTCCTGCACCGCAGATCGCACCGCCGGAAAATCCTCCGCCCGGTCCCAGATGACCGCCGAGGATCACATAGATCCCGAAGATCTCGATAAACGGCACAAGCACACGTGCCACCGTCTGCAGGATCACATCATTTTTCGGCTCATAGATACGATCGTTATGTTCGGCTGTCTCCTGATATTTTTTCTTATCCTTGCGCAACAGGATCAGCACGGTACAGGTAGCCAGAAACAGCACATGGGATTCTCCCAGTGTATCAAAGGCACGATAATCCAGGATCATACCCGTCACGATATTGATCGCTCCGGTCTCCTGTAAGCCCTGCCCAATATAGCGTGCCGACACTTCATTGTTGACCGGATTTTCCTCATGACCGTATTTCGGCAGATAGGATACACCCACCAGCAGGATAAAAACGAGGCACAGACAGAAGATCACGGAAAAGATATTGTAAATCTTCTGAAATAACCGTACCTGAGCATTATGCTCCAGATCATAGGCCTTTTCCACAATACTCTGATGCTGAAGCTCATGCTCATGAATCAGCTTCTCCGACTCGTAGAATTCCTTCTGAGGCTTCATCTCCACAGTATCCAGAAAGGGATCCTTCGTGCCGGAAAGCCACTGTTTGAACTTATAGGAGCGCGTTTTTTCATAGACTTCCTTCGGTACTTGTTTACTCATGGTGCTCCTCCTCTTTATCTTCATCCTTCACGATCTCATGGATCTTTTTCAGCGTAATGATAAACAGGATGGAAGTCACGCCCGCACCGACCGCGGCCTCTGTGATCGCCAGATCCGGAGACTCCAGTAAGATCCAGATCACCGACATGATCAGCGAAAAGGACATATAAACGATAATGGAATTCAGAAGATTTTTTGATAAGCTGACCGCAACCGCACAGACCAGCAAAAAAACGAGCAACAGGTCAAAAAACAGTTCCATCCTTTTCCTCCTTCTCCCGCGGAACGCTCACCGTCATCCCGCCTTTTTCATCAGCTGTAAGCTGCTTGTAATGCTTTTCCCGCTCCTCGTCTGTCGCAACTTCCAGTCTTGCGATCAGATGTGAGGAAACAGGGGAAGAAAACCACAGAAAAATAATGACGAGCAGCAGCTTTAACGATGTAAAGCCAAAACCCTTCATTATGATCAGTCCCAGCAGACAGCAGCCGATACCGAGCGTATCACCCATGGCCGCTGCATGCATGCGGTTCAACACATATTTAAACCGGAATACACCGATGATCTCGATCAAAAAGATCAGAAGACCGATCAGCAGCAGAATGCCTCCTGCCAGAAACCGGATCCACTCAATAACCTCCATCTTCCGTCTCCTCCTCCATCTCTCTTTCTTCCTTACGCTGACGGTACACGCCCATATAAACCTTACAGAGTACGATCACCGCGAGAAAACTCATCATTGCATAGATCAAACAGATATCTACCAGATAGCCCTCCTGCTTCATGACCGCAAGGATCGCGATGATCGCCAGTGTCAGCGTTCCCATCATATTGATCGCCACGATGCGGTCTGCCACCCGCGGTCCAATGATTGCGCGCACAAGACTGAGCATCAGAAACACGGCCAGAATGATCAGTGCGACTACAAACAATACCTCATACGCCTGCTCTAACGCAGGAATTCCCTTTCCCATATCTTATCCCTCCAGCTTATGCAGCATCTGCTCCAGTTTTGCATCTTTGAGCCCCGCTGCCATACTATCGTCCAGGCAGTGTACCACGTAGGTATCTCCCTCTAACGAGACCGTGATCGTCCCCGGTGTAAGCGTGATGGCATTTGCATAAAATGCCCGCCCTGCCGGCGTATCCATATCAGATGTAAATTCTACCAGTGCGGGATCGATCTCCTCCTCCTCGGACAGGATCAGATGACATACATTCAAATTGGCAGCCAGGATCTCCTTTACAAGCAGACACACATAACACAGCATACCCGGCAGCTTCCTGTAAAAACGAAGCTCCTTTTCCAAGCTATAATCCATAAATTTGCACACAAAAGCAAATACTGCCGCCGAGATCACCAGCCCAAACAGCAGTATTTCCAGATTAAATTTTTCATTGAAAATGATCCAGATGATCAGAAAAACCAGATACACAGGGTTCTACCTCCTTTTCACAATCCTCATTTTACCGCCCAGCGCAGCTTTGTGGAGCGCGCCCGCCCGTTGGCACGACACTCTTCCGCAGTCGGCCGGATCACGTCCTGAGAGATTTCAGAGAAAATGCCCTCTTTCAGATACCGCTTAAATGCCTTTTTCACCAGCCGATCCTCGCCGGAATGAAAGGTGAGGATGGCGATGCGTCCGCCGGGTGCCATCACATCAGGCAGTGCCTCCAGGAATGCCTCCAACGCCTCAAACTCGCTGTTCACATCGATGCGCAGCGCTTGAAACACCCGCTGGTCTGTCTTTTTGACCAGATCCTTTTTCTCTTTTGTATCCGGCAAAAATGCCAGTGCCGACTCTACTGCCTGCGCCAGCGCCGTGGTAGTCTCGATCTTTTCCCCCCTGCGCAGGCGCTTATACACTTCTGCCGCGATCTGCGCAGCATAGGGCTCATCGGAATTTTCGATCAGCATGCCCTCAAATTCATCCGCGCTCAGTTCCCGCAAACGCTCGGCGGCAGATACACCATGCTCCGGATCCAGCCGAAGATCCAGCGGTCCTTCCAGCTTGTAAGAAAAACCGCGGGCCGGATTGTCGATCTGCATGGAGGATACGCCCAGATCCGCCAACAGAAAATCAAAGGGGCCATGTTCCGCTCCAACCTCTGCAAGATTTGCAAAGTTGGTCTGTATCACTGTCAGGATATCCTCTCCGAAACCTGCCTGGCGCAGACGATCCGTCGTTTTTTTGATCTCGATGGGATCCACATCCAGTGCATAGAGATGTCCCGTTCCCTCCAGCTGCTCCAGCATTTTTCTGCTGTGTCCGCCGTAGCCGAGCGTTGCATCCAGTCCCTTCTCACCGGGGCGGATCTTTAACACCTCTAATATTTCCTTTACCATAATCGAGATGTGCATACCCGCCGGCGTGCTGCCTTTGCTGATGACTTTTGCCACCGTATCCGCATATTTTAGCGGATCATGCTCTTTATATTTTTCTTCAAAACGTTTCGGATGTGTGCCCGAATAACGCACACGCCGTTTGTGCTGTTGTTCCATCGTTACCTGCCTGTCTATTTTGCAACCGTTTTCCTTCAATTGTTTTCCAAAATCGTTTATTAGTATACCCTATTTTTTCCGCAAAGTCCAGTTTTCACCATTCCACTGGCACTTCGCCCATAAATAATTTGTCAAGGGATCGCAAATATGGTATGCTGTGTTTGAGAAATCTAACTTAGACTACTCAAAAGGAGATTGTTATGAATTATTATATTTATGCAGATGTGTCGATCGATATCGATATGGAAATTGCAAAAGAAAATGACATTCGTTTTGTTCCCATGGAATACATGCTCGGCGAGGAAACCTTTCACTGTACTGAGCCCGAGAATGACGAGACCATGCACAATTATTATGAAAAGCTGCGCCACAAGATACCAACCAAGACGAGCCAGATCACCCCGAACAATTATGTGGAGATCTTTGAGCCGGCAGTCCGTGAGGGTATTCCGATCCTCTATCTCGCGCTCTCCAGCGGGCTCTCAGACACCTACTCCTCTGCGCGCATGGCAGTGCAGCTTCTGAGAGAGGACTATGACAACGTCTGCATTGAAGTTGTTGATTCCTACGGCGCCACCGGGGGCATGGGGCTTTTGGCGGAAGCTGCTGCCGAGAACCGCAAAAAAGGCATGTCCGTCAGCGAAAATGCCGACTGGCTGCGAGCCCATTCAAGAAATATTCTGTACTGGTTCAAGGTAGAAGATCTCATGTATCTCATGCGTGGTGGAAGAGTGAGCGCCACAACGGCGATCGTTGGCACCGCGCTCAACATCAAGCCCATCCTGACCGTCAACCACGAAGGGAAGCTGGACACGATCGATAAAAAGCGCGGGAATAAGCTGGCAGTCAAAAATCTGATCGAACGCTTTGAAACAAGCTACGATCCGACCCTTGGCACAACAGCCTACATCTGCTGCTCCGACTGCATTCCCGAGGCAGAACGCCTGCGCGATATGTTATTAGAAAAACACCCCGAGCTGTCTGTCCGCATCACGATGCTCAGCCCGATCATCGGAGCCCACACCGGTCCCGACATGTTTGCACTCATCCACTGGGGAAATGGAAGATAATACTCATTCATACAAAAAGGACGCGAGACCGCGTCCTTTTCTGATGTCGTATGTATTAGAAAAATTATGCAACCGTGATCGTAAAGCTGTAACTCTTGCTCTCGCCCGGTGCTGCAAACTGCACATTGCGTTTTTCCTCAAACTGGTCACCCTCGTCACTGCATGTAGACAAGCCCAGCCACGGCTCAATGGCGAGGAACGGACCCTTATTTGCCGTCGTCCAGAGGATCAGATACGGAAACTCCGCAAAGTCAATCTGCACGCTGTGATCATGCTTGTCAGAAGCCAGCTTCACACTGCGTGACTGCAGCTCATCAAAGGTGATCGCATCCTTTGCAAACAGATCAAAGCTGAGCGGCAGACGCTTTGTTCCCTTCAGAAAATCCGTGCGGTTCTGCAGGTTCAACAGTCCCGTCTCAGTCAGCTGCTCCGGAACGCTGCAGGTCTCTTCCTTCTCAAATTCCACATAATAATCTGTGTAATCATCTCCTGCCACGATCGGGCAGTTGAAGGCGGGATGACCGCCAACGAAGAACGGCATCATTTCCTCTTCCTCAAGATTTTCCACCGTAAATTTCTGGATGATGGAATGATCGTTCAACGTATAGGTAACAGCCAGCTTTGCTGCATAAGGAAACTGCTCTGTCATCTCATCGTCACTCACGATCGCCATGGTGATCGAATGTCTGGACTGCTGTTCACAGCTGAACTCTTTGCCGCGCACGATACCGTGCCGTTTCATCTTTGTTTCCTTATTGTCTCCGACGATTGCCTGATTATCGCGGATACTGCCGCAGATCGGAAACAAAAGCGGTGCCTGGTTTGCCCAGTAAGCCGGATCTCCCTGCCAGAGATACTCCAATCCATCTTTGCTCTGAATGGATGTCAGAACGCCTCCGGTGGTGGACACCTTCACCGTTAAAAATTCATTTTCCAATGTGTACTCCATAGTTTTTTCCTCCGTCTTTCATTGTTCATTCCGTCCAACTAACATGTTATATTTATCCTAGCACATTTTTCCTGCAAATACAAACGTATTTTCCTTGACCATAGCTATACAGGATGATAAAATTTTTCCGGAATTGTTATGAAAATCTATATACGGGAGAAAAATATGGAAACACTAAAACCAAAGCTTTTTGAAGCAATGAAAAACTACACCAGACAGCAGCTCATAAAGGACATTATTTCCGGCATCATCGTTGCGATCATCGCCCTGCCGCTGTCCATTGCCCTCGCGATCGCCTCAGGTGTCACACCGGAATGCGGTCTCTACACTGCGATCATCGCCGGATTTTTTATTTCATTTTTCGGCGGCAGCCGCGTTCAGATCGGCGGTCCTACTGCAGCGTTTGTTGTGATCATTTACGGAATCGTAACGGATTTCGGGCTGGACGGACTGATCGTTGCCACGATCCTTGCAGGTATCATCCTGATCATCATGGGCATCTGCCGCTTCGGCGCACTGATCAAGTACATTCCCTATACCATCACGACCGGTTTTACCTGCGGTATCGGCGTCAGCCTTTTTGTCGGTCAGATCAAGGATTTTCTCGGTCTGGATATGGGTGCTGTTCCATCCGAATTTATAGAAAAAATTGCCGCATATGCAGCACATATTACGACGACAGATCTTACAACGGTTCTCATCGGCGTACTGGCACTTGCGATCCTGATCTTTTTCCCGAAGCTGACGGACAAGATCCCCGCCTCTTTATATCTTTTCCGGTCTTTTCGGCGGGATCCCTGCTACCGGCGCCATCGCCCGTACCGCCGCCAACGTAAAAAACGGCGGACGCACACCGATCGCCGGGATCGTGCACAGCATTACACTTCTGCTCATATTATTAATATTGATGCCGGCTGCTGTCATGATCCCCATGACTACTCTGGCAGCTGTGCTCATTGTTGTCGCCTGGAATATGTGTGACTGGCGGGCATTTATCCGATTGATGAAAAAAGCGCCCAAAAGTGATATCATTGTATTAGTCGGAACTTTCCTTCTGACCGTTATTTTTGACCTTGTCGTTGCGATCGAAGTAGGGATCGTCGTATCCGCCCTGCTGTTCATGAAACGCATGGCAGAAGTCAGCGATGTCAAAGCATGGAAATATATCGAGCAGCCCGATGTCACCGAAGGCGAGGCGGAAACGCTCCTGTCCGTCCCGAAGGAGATCCGCTGCGGAGCGTACCCGCCATCGATGCCAGCGCCATGCGCGCACTGCACGAGTTGGCTGACCGCGCCGCAAAAAAGAAGATACAGCTCATCTTCTCACACGTGAATGAGCAGCCTTTATCTGTCATGAAAAAGGATGGATTTTATGATCGGATCGGAGCAGACAGCTTCCGTCCAAACATTGTGGACGCGATCCGGTTTGCCGAATCAAAATTATAAAACTTATTTTCAGGGTAACAGTGTATGTCAGAAACGATCATCGAATATGTCAAAACCGAAATGCGCACCTTCGCGGAGCACCCGTTTCATGAGGTGGATTCTCTTGTCCTCTCTCAGTTTTCCTACATTCATCTGGGAAATCTGATCGCTCCGCCTGAGGAGGGAAACGTAAAAAAACCGCTCACACTTCAGCAGCTGTACCGTGCGGAGTGCTTTGCGCATTTTTTTGCCGACCAGCCGGACGCGGCGAAAAACCGCAGACTGCTGGCCGCCTGTGCTGCCAGTCCGCGCTTTCGCAATATCGGTATCGCATACTATGAGCAGGATTTTGACGAGACACGAGAAAAACAATTCTGTGCAATGACCTTCTTTTTAGATGCAGACACTGCCTATCTGGCCTTTCGCGGTACAGATTCCTCGCTGGTGGGCTGGAAGGAGGACTTTAACATGGCATTCCTGACGCCTGTGCCTTCACAGGAAGCAGCACTGAATTACACACTTACAGTGGCAAAGCTCGTCCGCGGTCAGCTCCTTCTCGGCGGACACTCCAAGGGTGGCAATCTGGCCGTTTACGCTGCGATGATGAGCCCGCCGTGCCTGCAGAACCGGATCACCGGCATTTATTCACACGACGGTCCGGGATTCCGTGATAATATGTTTTCCAGTGCCGGATATCTGCGCATCAGTGACCGCATCCACAAAACACTTCCGCAGTCCTCACTGGTAGGCATGCTCCTGGAGCACCAGAAAAATTATGCAATTGTCGAAAGCACCGGTGTGGGCATTGTCCAGCATAATCCCTACTCATGGATCGTCCGGGATGGCTCCTTTGTCAGACTGACCACCCTCACCTCCGGTGCCGACTTTCTGAACCGGACACTGTCTGAATGGTTATCCGGACTTGCAAATGAACAGCGCGAACAATTTGTGGACGCACTCTATTCTGTCATATCCGCCACGGATCTCACATCCTTTGTCGAGCTCCGTGACAACTGGCAGGTGGAGTTTCCTGCCCTCATTGAAACAATGAAAAACATGGATGAACCGACCAGGCGCATCCTGCATGAAACACTCCGCTCCCTGATGCACATGGCAGTCAAAAATCTGCCGGCACAGGTACAAAAGGAACAGAGCAATCACAAAAAAGCACATAAACAAAAAAATCGAAAACGAGGTACAACTGATGGATCAGAACAAGATCAATGAATGGAAACAAAAACTTCCCGAATTTCAGCAGAAAACAGATGCATTCTTTGCCGGCGAACTGGATAAAGGCAGCTACAAGGGTTATTCCGGATATTTCGGCAGCTATGCCCAGAAGGGTGGTCAGGCCAGCATGCTGCGCCTGCGCACACCTGCCGGACGCATTACCAAAGACAAGCTTTCTGTGATCGCTGACATGCTGCGCACTCACGATGTTCCCCGTCTGCATTTCACAACCTGTCAGACGATCCAGCTGCACGATCTGAAGCCGGACGCACTCTATCCGCTGATGGAGGAGGCATTAGATAACGGCATCATCATCATGGGCGGCGGCGGAGATTTCCCCCGCAATACCATGTGCGCACCGCTCTCCGGTGTGGAGCAGGGCGAATACTTTGACGTGCTCCCCTACGCGGAGGCTGCTGCCAACTATGCGCTGACGCTCATCGATGCAGAAAAAATGCCCCGTAAATTAAAGGTGGCGTTTTCCAACTCTCCGGCAAATGCGCCCCACGCCACCTACCGGGATCTGGGCTTTGTCGCAGACGAGGATGGCACCTTTGACGTATACAGTGCCGGCGGACTGGGCGGATTTCCGAAGCTTGGCGTAAAGGTTGCAGAACACATCGAGCCGGACCAGATCCTCTACTATATCAAGGCTATGTGGCTCACGTTCCGCACTTACGGAAACTATGAAAACCGCGCTAAAGCGCGCACCCGTTACATGCAGGATGCGCTGGGCGGTCCGGAGAATTATGCAAATGCATACAACGAAAAATTACAGGAAGTCTATGACAGCGACGAGGATCTGACACTTCCCGAAGATCTTGCATCTGCCGGCAGCACCAAGACCGGCGACGGCAGTACCGTCACAGATCCCCGTGTGATCCCTCAGAAGCAAGAAGGCTTATATACCGTAGCCTATCATCCCATCGGAGGCCAGCCGGACAAAGAAGTATTTCTCGCGCTGTGCGATCTGATTCAATCGATCCCGGATGCAGAACTTCGCCTTGCCCCGGATGAGACTGCCTACATCGTAAATCTTACGGGAGCAGAGGCTGTCCGTGTCCTTGCCATAAGCGAAGACGATGCGGCACACACACCCTTTGAATCCAGTGTCAGCTGTATCGGTGCTGCCACCTGTCAGGTCGGCGTGCGCGATTCCCAGGCGTTGCTGCGCGCCAGCGTAGAAGCTGTACGCGCTGCAAAAATTCCCGCAAACGCTCTGCCGAAGATCCACATCTCCGGCTGTCCGTCCTCCTGTGGTACACACCAGACCAGCCCCATCGGTTTCCGCGGCGGCATGAAGAAGGTGGATGGTAAACCGGAATCTGCGTTTGTGTTAAACGTAGACGGCTGCGAGCTGCAGGGAAAAGAGAGCCTCGGCAGAGAGCTGGGTGCGATCCTTGATGCCGACATTCCGAAATTCCTCGTGGAAGTCGGACAGACCGTTGCTGCCTCCGGTATGGATTTTGATGCATGGTACGCAGCAAACGCCGACACATTCGCTTCCATTGCACAGACCTATATCGACTAAACATTTACAAAATATATCCGTCAATTATCAGACAAATGCCAAGAAGCCCTGCATGCCTGGATAGACATGCAGGGCTTTTTATCAAAACATCTCTGCTTCGATGCAAAAAACCCCATCAAAATTTATAGTTGACATTTTAGATGTCTCCATATACAATTCTCTTATCACTACATTTGTCGTGATTAAGGGTTCACGACTAAGGAGGCATGTATATGAACACAAAGAAACGTTTGCCGGACGGAGAACTCTCCATCATGCAGATCATCTGGAAGGAGGATCCGCCTGTGGCAAGAAGCACCATCGAGCAGGCGCTGGGAGACGAAAAACAGCTCGCGCCCAGCACGATCATCACCTTTCTGACCAGACTTTGTGAGAAAGGTTTTTTGTCACTCACGCGGAAGGGGCGCACCAACTACTACACGCCGCTCATCTCTGAGCGTGAGTATCTGGCCGAGGAGAGCAGAAACATCTTAGACAGGCTCTACGGCGGTTCGCTGGCGAGCTTTGCCACCGCCCTGTGCGACAGCGGCGTGAGCAGGGAAGACATTGAGGAACTGAAAGACATGCTGGAAAGGGGGCTCTTATGAATCATATCACCGCATATGACTGGTTTTCTATTATTTTCACTGCCCTGTGCTGGGCGGTCCTGATCGGTTTTCATTTCAGGCGAACCTGGGGATTGGAGCACGGTGTCGGCATGTCTGACGCAGACCGGCTGTTCGGCGGTGACGGGTACGATCTGAATACGCAGATTTATCTTTCATCTCTGATCGTGCCGTGCCTGTTTTTCCTTTTATGCATCCTGATGGTGATCCGGTATTCTCTGGTGGAAGGACTGCGCCTGTTCTTTCTGTGTGCCTTTTGTTATATACTGCTCATCAGCGCACTGTACACCGTTCTGCTTGTGTTGCTGCCGCTCCTGCGCCGTCATTTCAGTGCCAGATCCTGCGCCACGCTATGGCTGCTCCCGGTTTTTTCCAGTTCTTATGTACTCGTCTACGCACCCGGTACTGACACTGCACTGCTTTTATTACTTCAGCGTATTCCAAATGCCGCGATCTATGTGCTGACCTTCCTGTGGGCGCTTGGATTTGTAATCCTGTTCGGCGGCGCGGTCCTCTCACATATTCGCCTGTACCGTCAGATCTTACGTACCGCAGAGCCGGAAACAGATGAAGCTGTGCTTGCGATCTGGCAGGAGGAACAGAAAACCCTTGGCTTTGTTACTCCGGTACGGCTTGTGCACACACCTGCTGCCCATGCACCGTTTTCTATCGGACACACAAAAAAGACACGTATGTGTGTATTACCCATACGTGCCTATAACGAGCGCGAGCTGCGCATGATCTTTCGCCATGAGCTGCATCATCTGCGCCGCCGCGATACAGACTCCAAGCTGTTTTTTGCCTTTTGCGCTTCCCTTTGCTGGTTTGATCCGCTCATCTGGATGGCGCTCAGGCAGGCAGCAAATGATCTGGAATTATCCTGTGACGAGATCGTCCTGGAGGATGCGGATAAAGACACCCGCACCTTTTACGCAAGGCTGCTGCTTGATACAGCCGGCGAACATCGCGGCTTTACCACCTGCCTGTCCGCACGTGCCGCGTCCCTGCGCTACCGGCTGACCCGTGTCCTTCATCCGAAGAAAACCTCTGAAGGAACGCTCATGCTCACCTGTTTCATGTTTTTATTTATGATCGGCTGCGGCTGGCTGCGATGGCTATGATCAAGCTACCGCACTGTTATCACTCCAGCTGTCATACAATGCCTCCAGTTGAGCTCTGCAAGAGAGAAATGCCTCTCCCAACTGCGGGTCAAAATGCTCGCCCAGCGATTCCTCGATGATCGCAAATGCCCGGTCATAGGAAAAGGCTTCTTTGTAGCAGCGTTTGCTGACAAGCGCGTCAAACACATCCGCCAGTGCCATGATGCGCGCCTCGATGGGGATATCCGTGCCGGACAGACCGGTAGGATATCCTTTTCCATTCCATTTTTCATGATGATACAGCGCGATATTTTTCGCGATCTGCACAAAGGATTCGTCCTCCACACCATTCAGGATATTCTCAACGATCTTTGCACCCTCCGCCGGATGGCGCTTCATTTCCGCATATTCCGCATCCGTATATTTTCCGGGCTTTCTCAGCACCGCATCATCAATGGCGATCTTTCCGAGATCATGCATGGGCGCAGCCTTCTCCACCTGCCTTAAAAATCCCTTTTCAAAATGAAAGCACTCGCCCTCCTGCTTCAGCCGCTCCGCAAACACATTGACCACCGCACTGGTCCGCTTGATGTGGCCTCCGGTATTCTGATCCCGGCTCTCCACCATATCCGCCATGCCCAGAATGAGCATGTCCTTCATATGCATGATATGCTCGGTCTTTTCCGCAACCTCATCCTCCAGTTTCCCGTTGTAATCCTCGATGGTCTGGTAATACTTTTTCTCGATGGTGCGGTCAACAAACTCGATCAGATAGCCGACGCTTCTTTTCTCCCGGTAGGACAGTGCCCGGATCTCCATCTGGAAATACTGTTCACCTACCTGAATTGTCTTTGGTTCCTTTCCCGATTCCTCCCAGTGCAGCAGATACTGCACCACTTCCCTGTACAAAAAGCTGTCTGATTCCGGTATTTCCTTCTCTACCGTCCAGCCACGGATCTCCGGAAACAGCTCCTTCAGATAATCATTGGCATTGATATACCGCTTTTTATGATCAACAACCAGATACCCGTATTCCTTCATCTTTTCAATCGAATTCAGGACATTCGCGGACATATCATAAATACTGAGACGTTCATAATACCTGATCAGCAGTGCAATGCCGATCAGATATCCTACTGCAAGAAAGCTGATATTGGAATGGAGCACACGCTCCAGGATGTACATCGCAATGACCGCAAAACAGGTACCGCTGAGGGTGAGCACCGCGCGAAATGACACATGCTTCCTCTGCCGGATGCCGTAAACCAGATAAAAGACCATGATACAGGCATATACAAGCATCATGATGGGATACAGAGCATGTAACGGTCCATATGTTTTGATCAGATAGTTATAACCATTCCCATGCCCAAGCTGTACATCCTTATAGTAGATGCCGTACTTTCCGATGGTCATGACAAGCCCTGACACCAGCACAGAATATGCTGCCAGCACCGCGATGAGCCAGCGAGGTATCTGCTGATTGCACAATCTTGCCAGCACGATCAGAATGAGGAGCGGGGCAAAGCAGCCTCCCACATACAAAAATTTATTTGCCCACAGTGCCATCTCCAGTGTCTGTGCCGATGCCAGCATATAGCGCCCCAGACAATTGATGACCACCATGATACTGAACAAAATAAATGTACTGTCTGCATTTTTCGTCTGAAGCAAAAAGCTCGCCGCCATGAACAGTGCCAGCAAAAATACGATGAAATAGAACCATGTTACCATAACTGCGCTCCTTCCCCGAAAGCACTTAATCTTCCGTATCACTCATCTCCCAGTCTTCTGCACAAAAGCGCAAAAACCAGAATTCCTACACAAGGTATAATATTACAGAACATGCCTGCGCGAAGGCTCACGCCCTCTGCCACCAGACCGATGATCCAGGGCATCAGGATCGCACCGAGGCCTGCTGCCGGCAGCATGATACCCATGCTCGTTGCATTTAACATATTTCCGGCACCTGCCACACCGGTGGGATTGACTCCTGCCATCGCAAAAGAAAATGCAAACAGCATAAGAATTGCCAGCCATCCGGTATTGGAAAAGATCAGCGCAGCGTAAAGGATCACACAGCCGCCGCCCATGATAGCCAGTGCCTTGAAACGGTCCTTGACGGGAAATACAAAAGCGATGAGAAGTCTCGCGATCAGCGTTGCTCCCCACATGATCGTCAGCGTGTAATTTGCCAGCGTACCTGACAAAATGCCGTTTCCCTTGTAATATGTAACCATCCATCCGGTCACGCTGGTTTCCGCCGCGTTCTGGCAGAAGATCAGCCCTGTCAGCAGCCAGAATTTCTTCTCCTTCAAAAAGCTCCAGTCCGTCTTCTCCTTTTTTCCGTCTGCAGTCTCTGCGCTCTTTCCCGGAAATTTCACAGCGACAAACACAAGCCAGAGCAGAACGCCCAACACGGCAAGTGCATACATCGGTGTAAACTTACCGACAAGCAGTGCTGCTGTGATCAGGATAGGACCGAACAGCGCGCCGCATGCATAGCTGGCATGCATCACATTCATGCCTTTTGTGCGATCCTTCGCATTATTTCCGACCAGCACCGTACAGTTATTGATCGCATTTCCCTTCGCGAGACCTAAAAATAGAAATGCCAGCATGAGCAGCCACATATAGTTGCCTGATGTCATAAAAAGATAGCCCAGCGCATAGCCGCTGGTCAGCGTGAGCACGGTCGCCCGCGTGCCGATCTTAGACGGTAAAACGGCAGATGCGAAACCCGCCACGAGATTTCCGATATTCATCAGCGATAGCAGTGTTCCTGTCATCCCATAGGCAAACCCGTAATATTCCTGCAACAAACTCACGATTACTCCACTGCTCATGGCACAGATGCCGCTAAAGAAAAAAGCAATGCAGCCCATTCGGTACAGCTTGGGTTGTTTTTCCTGTGTATTCATAACTGTTTTCCCCTTTATAAACATAAACTTATATATTAATACAGCGCCTTCAAACAAAAGACGCTGTATTGTAAATCATAAAACATTATACACTTTTATCAGTAATTGTCAAAAGAATCTCTAAATGGAAGAAACTCATTTTTTATTTCTTTAAAACAATGGCATTGACTGCCTCCACCAGGTCTATGACGCCGCTTCTTGAAACCAGTGAAACCGGCTCTCCGTCAATGACTGCAAGACAGTTATCCCCGTCATAGCGGTACAGTTCAATGGAAACCTCCGAAACGTTTTCGTTGTCCAGGTGAAGGATCAGGCTGATCTCCTGCTTTCCATCCGGCTGTTCGTCGATAAAATCTGTCGCCGCCAAAGCCGTCAGGGCATTCTTGAAATCATTGATCTCCAGTTCTTCCTCATTGTAATACCAGATCTGTTCGTCCTTCTTCTCTTCTGAGGTGAAGGTGTAGTCTTTTCCGTCGAGAGAAATATCCACCTGGGTAATATCTGCAAAATCAGCCCAGATCACTTCCTGATGACGCAGATCGTTGTAGGAAGCTGCCATCAAAGCTGCAAACTGCGTCCCATTGATCTCATAAATGATCTTCGAGTCGCCTACTCTCAGATACGCCTTGCTCTCATTCTCCTCGGCATTTTCGTCGGAAGTCTCTTTCTCATCCTTCCTGGTGTCTGCTTCTTCCTCTTTGGCAGCCTTTTCCTTCTCCTCCGGATCGCGGGAAACGTGCAGCACAAAGGTGCCATCTGTCTCCTCTTTGCCTTCCTCATCCTGCTGCGTATAGGCAACTGTCACCGTCAGTTCCGGATCATCCAGTCCGTAGGAAGCGATATCCTCATCCGTTGCATTGTAAGACACATACTCCAACGAATTTAATGTACTGATCGTATTCAGATAACTCTCAACCGTATCTGTATCAAGAGGCAGTTCTTTTCCGTCCTTCTCGGTAAAATACACATCATCCGCACTGTAGGTACTGTCATTTTCTTCCTTGTATACAACCTTGTAATCCTCAGAACCTGCAAACTGAATTTCGGATACTTTATCAAAATCCGGGATCTCGTCGTCCTTTATCATATCCTTCAATTCTATCGCATACAGATCCATCGGATCATTTGAAACAAGATAGACATTGCCATCACCGATGGAAACATAGCGTTCCTCATCCATGGTACTGTAATCGCCCACCTGTATCTCATAGGTTTTCTCATCCGTTCCGATCCTGATCGTACAGAGCGGATCATCCAGTCCGTACTGTCCAAAATCCTCCACATTTTCAATAACAAACGATACACCAAAGGAAGCAAATGGCTCTAGAAGATCATCTATTTTTTCCTCACTCACAGGAAATGCTTCATCATCATCGTACAGCCACTGATCATCTTTATGAAAGGCAAGACTTTCCGTCTTTCCCGTCTCCTCGGACTCATATTCCCAGTTCAGAGACGTCACATCATCACTCGCCAGCTCCAGGATCACCTCATCACTGTTTTCGATTTTTTCCTTATATTCTTCGTACCTGCTCACACCAAAAGTCGCCACACAGACCACCAGCAGAACACCGAGCAGTATATATATTTTTTTAGACCGGTTCATTTTGCTTCCTCCTTCTTCTCACAACCACACAAATTCCAACGCCCAGGAATGTCAGCGGGAATACACCGATCATAAGTACCTTCAGCAAGGAAGCAGTGGAGCTGTCAATGGTCAGATAGCTGTACTCCAGAGACTTACTGCGGATAGCAACTGCCTCGCTCTCACCGATCAGTGAAGACAGTGCATTCATGCCCAGATCCAGATTTGCGCCGGATGAATAGGAATTGTACATATCCTCCAGGAAGTCTGAGGATGAAAACCAGATGATCTGTCCGTCATTTTCACAGGCAATAGACACAGCGACCGCAAAAGGTCCGTCGATGTCTCCTTCTTCCTTTTCATAGGTGGAAATACCATAGCCCTCCACCTTACTGTAGGACGTATCAGAGGTCGTCAGCAGCGCGCTCACCGCACCTGAGGTATCCTTGATGGTCATACCCTGTGCGATCGGCATGATCGCATAATAGTTTTCGTCGATCAGCGGATCTGTGATCTCACTGCTTGCAATGTCCGGCAGCAACACATACGGTGCCTGAAATGCATAGTGTGTCCGATCTTCCTCTACGACCACACCATCTGCTGTCTCCACACCGTAATCCTTTAACAGACTGTAGAGGTTTTCCAGTGTACCGTCCTCCGTCGGACCGGCCAGAACCATCAGTTTTCCTCCTCCTTTCACATAGTCGGACAGGATATCCTTTTCCTCCGTGGAGATATCGCTGGTGGGCGCATAGATCAAGACGCAATCCGCCTCCTCGGGGACAGCATCCTCGTTGAGCAGTGAGAACGTCTTCGTCTCCATATTGTCTTTTTCCAGCTGTTTGCTGAAACCGGATGCAAGCTCCTTCTCACCATGCCCTTCCAGCACATAGATCTGCGGCAGTTCCTCGCTCACAACATAGTCGATAGCGGAAGTAATGGCACCTTCGCCGTCAAAAGATGAATCGTAGGAGTACGTAGACATGTTTGCTTCCTGCACATAAATATCGTTGTAGCTCACAAAGCGGCTGCGATCACCGCACTCGATGACCAGACTGTTGTTGGGCACATCATCGGAAGTGTACTGGGCCGCAAACGTCGGATAGATATCCGGATTTTTCTTGACGACCTTGATGTGATCTGAGAGACTGTCATATTTTGCCAGAAGGTTTTCAATGACATCGTCCTCCTCATCAGCCTGCACGATCCAGTAGATCGTGACATCTTTTTTGAGAGCATTGACAACGACCTTTGTGTTGCTGGTGATGGAATACAGCTTAGTGGAGCTGATATCATAGCGTGTCAGCGTCTTCGGAAGCACAGAGGCAAAAATATTGACAACGATCAGGATTGCCAGAACGATGCCCGTCATGAGCAGGGAATAAGAACCGCCCTTGAATGCAATCTGATTCGTCTGCACCGGTTTTGTTTTTTTATGAAAAGATAACTTTTGCATCAGTTGTACCTCCGTTTCTCAAGGGACTGTACAGACAGGAATAAAAAGAATACGATCACTGTCACATCATATACGATGGCCGTCAGGTCAAACACACCGTTTACAAATGTATAAAAACGCTCAAACAGCGACAGCTGCTTCATCACATTCGGCAGAAGCCCCTCAAATTTAGAGCTGTCCACATAATAGATCACGCCGATCAGCAGCGTCAGTCCGATACCCACACCGTATGCCAGATTCCCGTTTTTCGTCAGATGATTCACGATCACACCTAAAAGGACCGCCAGCACGATCAGCGTCAATGCGGAGCCAAGCGCCGTGGAAGACACATACTCTGCCAGCGTCACACTGTAATAATTGAGCAGGATCACAGGTATGGCGATACCTGCTGCCAGTCCCTGGTTTTCGGTCAGAGATGAGATAAATGTACCGATGGCGATCAGGGCAGCACCCATCAGGAAAAACGCAAACAACGAGCCGTAGGAAGTCACCAGATACACATCTCCGAACTGCGCAAAGATCAGCGGATAAAGTGCTACGATACACAGCGGGATCAGATATACGATCAGTAGTGCCAGATATTTCCCCAGAATGATCTGCGAAGTCTTGATCGGAAGCGAATATAATAGCTGATCTGTCTTCTGCTTACGCTCCTCCGCGATGACGCGCATCGTCAGGATCGGAATGATGATGACAAAGCCGAGGCATACAAAACGCAGCACATACTCAAAATTTGCTACCGCAGACTGAATGTTGTAAAGCATGGCTCCGATGCCGACAAACGCCAGCAGAAAAGCTGAAAAAATATACGCGGTAAAAGAATGAAAATAGTTGGATAATTCATGTTTCAATACTGCAGTCACGCCTCACTCACCTCACTTTCATCTGTGTTCTTTCCTTCCGGCAGAGACTCTTCCTCCGACTCCTCCTGCACAGCGGAAGCATCTCCCTCTGTCAGCTCAATAAATACATCTTCGAGATTTGCTTTCTTTGAAGTCATCTCCAGGATCGCCCGCTGCTTTCCTGCAAATGCAAAGAAGATCTGCCGGCAGAGCTCACGAACCTCTGCGGATTCGGTCTTCACGCGGACCAGCACCATACCATCTTCCGCTTCCCCGCATTCCCATTGTACTTCCGGCTCTATGCCTTTCATGATCTCGTCAACCTCTTCCACGGATGCCTCTGCCGTAAAGGTGATGCCGTTGGAAGCCAAGAGCAGCTTCTCCAGATTTTCCGGTGCATCAAACGCCACCAGTTTTCCCTTTGCGATGATCAGCACCTTTTCGCAGATCGCCTGCACCTCGGAAAGAATATGTGAACTTAAAATAACCGTATGTGTCTGCCCCAGCTGGCGGATCAGATCGCGGATCTCTATGATCTGGATCGGATCCAGTCCCACGGTCGGCTCATCGAGAATGATGACCTTCGGATTTCCCAGCAGCGCCTGCGCGATCCCGACACGCTGCTTATAGCCCTTGGACAGGTTGGCGATCAGACGGTTTTTTACATGTCCGATCTTCGTCTGTTCGATCACCTCATCAATCTGCCGGTGCAATTCCTGCCCTTTCAATCCCTTCGCCGCACCGACAAATTTCAGGTATTCCACCGGTGTCTCATTCAGGTAAAGCGGCGGCAGCTCCGGCAGATAGCCGATCAGCTTCTTTGCCTTTTCAGGCTCCTCAAAAATGTCATAACCGTCGATCCTGACATGCCCCTGGGTGGCAGACAGACATCCGGTCATGATGTTCATCGTTGTAGATTTTCCGGCTCCGTTCGGCCCCAGAAAGCCGTATACATGCCCCTCGTCAATCTCAAAAGACAGGTCATTCACAGCCATGAAATCGCCGTAACATTTTGTCAAATGCTCTACTGTAATCATAGCAAACCTCCTGTATCCATCATTATGATCTTTGCTTTTGTCATAAAGCCAATATGTATTGTATGAAAGCCACTTAAAATGTACTTAAAATCTTTTGTGAAGATTCTGCGAAAAATGCGCACAAAAAAGACACACTGCCGAATGACAGTGTGTCCTTCACGTAAACTCTGCTTTTCTTTTGATCTGCCCTGCGCGCTGTGCGTTATAGGATCACTGTAAAAAGAATGGAACTCCCATCCGTACTCTTTACCGTAATCTTTCCACCATGGGTCTCCACAATGGCCTGCGCCATGGACAGACCGATCCCCGTTCCTCCGGTATTCGCAGAGCGCGATTCATCCGGCCGGTAAAAGCGGTCAAACAGGCGGTCTAAGTCTTTCACATCCTCCAGCTCACAGGTATTATACACCTCGATATAAAGCTTATTATGTCTGCGGAAAATGTTCAGCCGGATCTCTCCTTCCGGCGTAGAATACCGGAACGCATTGTCCAAAAGGATCGACAGCATCTGCTGAAAAGAACTCCGGTCGCCCACCAGTTTCAGCTTCTCCTCGATGTGCTGGGTGTAGTGCTTATGATCCGCTTCCGCCAGAGAAACGAAAGGTTCCGCTGTCTCCCACGCCGCCTCGCTGACCGAAAACTCGCATTTTTCCGGAAACGGTGTCTCCTCATCCAGACGTGACAGCACCACAAAATCGCTGACCAGCCGTGTCAGGCGTGCCGTCTGCTTCTGTATGTTTTCCACCCACTCATCACCCTCATATTCCATTGCCAGGATATCCGCGCTGGTGGAAATGGATGTCAGCGGTGTCTTCAGCTCATGCCCGGCATCCGTGATAAACCGTTTCTGACGCTCCATGTTTTTCGCATAAGGCACGATCGCCTTGCGGGAGAACATCACAATCAGCAGAAAGACAATGGTCAGGCTGACGATGGCGATCCCGACAGAAACCCATAACAAAGACCGCACAAAGCGCTGATCGCCTGACACATTCAAAAAGACGATGTCAAACCCGTCTCCGTCACGTTTCGCCAGATAACGATACTCGTTGTAGTAACCCCTGGCCCGGTCTTTTGTGCGTATATCCTCTACAAACTGCTCCACCATTTCCTGATCTACCGATGAGATGTGATCCTGAGAAAACCTTGTGACATCACCGTTCCCATCACAGTGTACCGCGAAAAAACGGATCGTAAAGTCCGCCTCCGGTCCATCTGCCCAGGGCATCTCCGAAAGCATGGGAATCTCCTCCACCGGATGGGAAAGCTTCATCTGCTCATACTCCATGATGCCGTCCAGCATCTGATCCTGACGCACTTCCATGACAAAATAGTTGATCAGATTGATGCACACCACCAGCACCAGCATCACGATGCCAAAGGCCATCATCGCTGCCCGAATAAAGCGCAGCCTCATTTTTTTCAGCATTTATTTTCCTCCAGCGAATAACCTGCCCCGCGAACTGTCCGGATCTCAATATCTGCTCCCAGCATTTTCAGCTTCCTGCGCACATATCCGATGTATGTCCAGACCACATCCATGCCCGCCTGAGAATCCTGTCCCCACACCTTGTCCATAATGTGCTCCGAGGAAAATACAAAATGCGGATGACTGAAAAACAGCTCCGTCAGCTGATATTCCTTGTTGTTCAGGCGCACGGACTCCGTACCGGAGGACAACTCGTAGCGGTTGCAGTCCAACGTCACATTTCCAAAGGTCAGCACGCTGTCCATGTAGTTTCCGTTTCTGCGGACCAGCGCCTTCACGCGGGCAATAAACTCCCGTGTGGAAAAGGGTTTGGGCAGGTAATCATCCGCACCCGTCTCCAAACCAACGATCCGATCTTCAACCTCTCCTTTTGCGGATAGCATCATGATCGGTATCCCGGATTTTTCCCTGCGGATATGTTCCAGCACCTCCAGACCGTTCATCTTCGGCATCATGATGTCCAGTACAATGGCATCATAATCTGCCCCATGAAAATAATCCAGTGCATCCCTGCCGTTGTGGACAATGTCCACGGAAAATTTATTTTTTTCCAACAAATATTTCAAGCCCTTCGCGAGCTCTACTTCATCTTCCGCGATCAAAACACGCATAGCTCTCCTCCCGGATCATTTCGGTGGAAACAATAATCCTTCCTTGTAATGCTTTCTGCACAACGCCTTATAATTGTTGTTGGCTCCCAGCAGCACCTGCTCGCCTTCCCGTACGATACCATTCTCGTCGTAACGGGCGTTGCAGGTCGCCTTGCGCCCACACCAGCACATCGTTTTCAGTTCCTCCAGCTTGTCCGCGATCTCCATCAGACGCTCGCTGCCCGGAAAGAGCCGGTTCTGAAAATCTGCCCGCAGTCCGTAGCAGATGACCGGAACATCAAGAAAATCGACCACATCCGAGAGGTAGTCAATCTGTTCCTTGCTGCAAAACTGCGCCTCATCCACGATCAATACTTTAAAAGAGAAACGCTCCCTGCGCTCCTCTTCGGGCAGCGCCCGCAGCTCCTCCACCGGAAATTCTTCCATAAAATGCTCAACTGTCTCACACTCCGCTTCCAGACCGATACGTGACCGGATCGTGGAATCTCCGTCCCGTGTCTCCAGTGCGGGCTTTAAGATGCGCAAGATCCGCGAGCGCTCCTTCGCGTTTCCGTTTCCGATCTCTGCCTCCACATAATTGTATGCGGTCGTGATCGCAGTCGCGCTCTTACAGGCGCCCATCGCGCCATAATAAAAATATAGCTTAGCCATAACCGTTCTCCTTATTTCGTCGATTCCTCTTGCTTCCGGAGTACATCCCATGCACGCAACAGCATCTCTTCTGTGATCTTGTACGGATAATGTCTTACATCCGACATAAACGGCACTCTTGTGATCGTCTCCCGAAACTCCTCCTCGGAAATATCGATCTGATCGATGGAAACAGGTAATCCGATGCTTTTGTTAAAATCAAAGATCTTCTGAAATTCCTCCATCTGACCATCGCACAAAAGCGCAAACAGAACTCCGAACCCGACCACCTCTCCGTGAAAATGCTTCTCTTCGATCACAGGATACCTGGTCAGCGCATAAAAGATCGCATGTGCAAGCCCGCTGTTATAATCAGGCGTAAAATCTCTGGTCAGGAAAATAGATGCAATGCCCGTCGTAACTACAATAGACAAGACCAGCTGTTCCAGTTCATACGATGCGATCTGCTTTTTATGATCCTCCAATCCCTTTTTTCCATACTTTAAGATCGGATCCTTACACATCTGACTGATATTCACACCCAGAGCAGTATAATGCTCCAATGTCTCCCCTCTGGATGAGATCGTTGCCTCATAATATTTCGCGTAAGTATCACCGATCCCCGCCCACATGTACTGCACTGGGGCCTGCGCAATGATTTCCGTATTGATAAACGCATGCATGACCGGGCGCACGAAAAAATGCGGTTCCAAAAAGGTGCCATCCTCATTGTACATAATGGATACCGAAGTTGTTGCTGCACAATTTGACGCGATCGTCGGGAAAGAAAAGATCGGCTTGTCATCATCAATACACAGGCATTTACAGGTGTCCACAGCCTTTCCGCCACCAACGGCAAAAACCATATCCGCCTGTTTATAGATCTCCAGATTTCTCAACCGTTCTATCGTCGCATAGGTACAATCATGTCCGTAGATTTCCACACCAATGATTTCCAGAGAAGAACCCTCGATCGCTCTTCTGATCTTAGCTTCCGCAGCCTGCAGTGCCTTTTTCCCTCCGATCATCAGCACCTTTTGTCCGTAATCATCACACACATCTACAATCTTCGAATAGCTCTTTTCTCCGATGGAATAGCTCGGCAGATGCATCTCATAATTTTCCAGCCTCATGATTTTTCCCTCCCTTTGTATCAAATCTTGTAACGATCATATGAATGATATACGGTATCAGGATCACCGGAATTTCCAGATATGCCAGAAAACTATACGCTTTCTGCACCAGTGTAAGCAGTCCAAACTGTGCGATGCCAAAATCGATCAGGCAGCAAACAAGCGCGATCACGATCGTTTTCATGACCGGTTTTCCGGTCTTTTCTTCTTTTTCCCGCTCCTCGTCTGTCATAATACACACAGCGACTCTGCGGACCATCGCTGCAACCATGTTTACAGCCGTAGACACGGCTCCCAAAATGATGAGAACCGAAACAAGCGGCAGCATAAAAGAAGCGCCCACACCCTTTTGCACCATAAAGATGGTCGGTACGCTCTGCTGCGCAATATCCGGCTCATTACAGATCGTAAGCAGTCCCAATGCAACAATCACCATCATCAGCGAATTGATGATAAATCCGACTCCCATACTTGTCTTTGCCTCTTTTGGCTCAGAAAAAGTCTCCGCATGCTGAACAAAAACTGCAATATTGATCAGCTGGAAGGTACCATAAAGAAACGCGGAATACAGTGCACTGCCAAATGATATTCCGCTCTGGGACATTCCGCTGACCGCAGCTGATATCCTGTCCGCACCTGTTACAATATTCGGAATGTACACGATCAAAAGCCCTATGATAATGGCAATCGACAATACGGATGCTACTTTTCGCACCAGCTTTGAACCAAAGATAGCCACCAGAAATATGAACAGTCCGATAATGATCGTGCACACCGGATAAGACAGACCTGTCACCGCTTTCAACGTTGCACCGCCTGTCGCAAAGGCAACGGCCGGAGCCAGACACATCGTCACCAGATAGATCACTTCAAACAAATTTGAAAAGACAGGTGCATATTTCCCGTAAAAGACATTATTGTAAGACCGGTAATCATACACTTCATGCTTTCTGGCAAAATGAAGCGCATAGCCAAAAAACAGTGCATCATATGCCATTGCCAGAACCGGCAGCAGCAAACACCAGCCTCCGTACTTTCCAAAATAACTGTACAGCTGTGCGCCCGACGCAAAGCCTCCTCCAAAGTGTGTCGTAAACCAGATAAACGCCACACTCATGATCGCTGATAACGCAATTTGATTTCTACTCTTTTTCATAACATGATCCTCCGCTTTATCGTCCATAATACGAAATAACGTGAAAGAGGAGACGCTCGCAAACGTCTCCTCATCGAACGATATTCTTTCCTTATCATAAGCATTTAACAGAGGATTGTCAATGCCGGGACCTGTTCTTATATTCCTTTTTCTGTTTATACATGATCGCATCTGCCTGTTCCAGCAACTCCATAACTCCAATCCCGTTATGATCCTCGCTCACTTCAATGATGTCCATACTTATCATTGACATATTTCAAATTATCAAGGTCACAATAGCATAAAGAAAAGTTCTCGTTAGCAGCCGTTCCGGTGTATAGGATACGTTGCCGAACAGATCAATATCTCCATTTACCAGCATTTCATAACATTCGTTAAAGGAACCATATACATACTCATACTTCCAACCGGTATAATAGGATATCTTCTGGAGATACTCATAACCGGAACCTCGTTTGTATTCGCCCTCTCCGCCTTCTTCATAGGCAACCACATTTACATATCCGACACGTACTGTTTTTTGCTCATTATCATTTTCCTCCGCAAATACAGTCATTGGGCAAATGGCAGATATCAGCAACACAAGGCAAACCATGACTGTCCATACCCTTTCTTTTTTCTTTATCATATGAGTCTTTCTCATATCCATTTTTTCCTCCAGACTACTATTTTTAGTACTGCAAATAAATGTCCATCCGGTGTGATAGCATACTATATGTTACGGATCATAATTCTTTCCGTCAAACGTTCTGGCTCAAAATCCTTCTTTTTTTCTCTGTATATGCATCGCTTTCCGTTTTTGTCCTGCCTCCCATTCAGCGCGCTGGCTCTCCGTCTCTATACACAACTGCGGAACCTTTTGGGGTTTTCCATTCTCATCCACTGCCACCAGAGTCAAGTACGCTCGATTGATCGGCCGCCGCATACCGTCAACCATAGACTCTACATAGGTGTCAACACGCACCTCCATCGACGTATTTCCGACAAAGGTCACCCGACCGACCAACACGATCAGATCATTCTGATAGGCACCCTGAATGAACTCCAGATTATCTACAGATGCTGTGACAATGTTGGATTGTGCATGCCGGAGACCAACCAGAGCAGCTACTTCGTCGATCCAAGCCATCAGCTGTCCTCCAAACAATCTGCCTGCACCATTCAAATGTTCCGGTCTCACCTGAAACACCTGCTCGATCTGAGAATCCTCTACTCTTTTCTGCAGTCTGTTTTCACTATTTCCCATATCTATTCCGCCTCTTTCTTTTCTGTTTCTCCTCATTTCGATAATTGGACAATTCCTCAGCCACCGTCGTATAATCCCGTTCAAAAAGAATCTCGCTGATCTGTTGTCTCAACCGTTCATCAGCAATCTTTTCCGGCACCCGTTCCGCAATCTTTCCTACTACGAATGATTTGCTCTTTTCCTTGTATTTTGGCATCTGGTTCCACTCCTGGATCATCGCCAGTTCCGGTCTCCATAGGATCTCCATTTTTTTCTTCCATGTCACCTTCGGATTCATCTGCGGCTGTCTCAAAATATAAAAGTCAAGCCGGTCATCTACCATTTCAACCGTGATCACACCCCAGTATACCGGCACATGATCCCTGATATGCAGTGCATGACTGGTACCAGCAACTACATAGTTATAATCATAATATTTGTCATAATCCTTCACCTGACCGGAAAGTCTGACATAAGTATCTGCATCACTTTTAATTTCAATTCCATACAGCGCATCCGGTGTCACCATCACCACATCCGCCCGGGATCTGCCCATCGTCTTTTCCTCTATAATGCGTATCTTTCCATAGGTTTCTTCCAGGAAATCAAATAATGGCTCCCGGATATCTTTATCATGTAGCAATTTTGCTCTCTCCCTCAATTCCGACCAGAGTTTATCTCTTAGCAATCATACCATGTTGAACATAAGATTTCAACGAACGCCTGTCCATGGAAATCTTCTCTATCACATTCTCAAATATTTGTCATATTTTAAAAGAAAAAGGAGGATTTTGTGATGTATAAACCTGAAGAATGTAAAGAACAGAAACATGTCCACGAGTTGACCGGCAGCACCAGAATCTTTAACGAATGTAGTGACTGCCATAACCATCGGTTTTGTACCGTCACCGGTGAGGCGAAATATTTTCCCGGAAAAAAAGATCATTTCCACGAAGTAAAATTTCATACAGACTTTTCTGATAAACATTTCCATGAGTTCTACGGAAAGACTACCGGCGCCATCGATGTAGGCAACGGAAAACATGTTCACTTCATCAAAGACTTCACCGAAGAAGAAGATAACCACAGACACGAATTTCAGGCTGCAACGCTGATCGACAGCCCGATCGATTTTGAATGTAAATAGGTTACTGACTATTTGCCCCGACTTCGGTCGGGGCTTTTCATTTTCCCGAAACAGTTTCTGAATATATTTACCAAATCTGCACACGCTATTCCGGAAAGGTGGTGCTCTATGAAATCTAAATCTGGAATCAAAACTACTCCTAATGGTCAGCCGGCATGCGCATACGACGATGGCAACATACCGGATGTTGACCTGCCAAAGGGCGAAGATGCCGTAAAACCGGTCGAACCATTGCCGGAATCTGAAAGACCACGCAAGGATGGCCCCGGAGGAGAATGATCATCCCTCCAAATAATAGAAAGTACGCTCTGCGAACTTTCTATTATCATGAATACAAAAGCCGCAAAGCCCTATAAATTCAAGGCTTCGCGGCTTTTCGCGAGCAGGGGATGAGAGAATCGAACTCCCGCCAAAGGTTTTGGAGACCCCTATCATA